>NZ_PKIG01000002.1:300000-503107 GCF_002860905.1 Streptococcus oralis subsp. dentisani
ATAGGTTCATCTAAGATCAGGAAGTCTGGTTTGGATAGGAGGGCAATGGCGATGCCAAGTCTTTGTTTCATTCCTAGCGAGAAATCACGAAAGACTTTTTTACCTGTATCTGTCAAACCTACATAGTCTAGGGTTTCTCGAATGACTTGATCAGCATTTGGAATATGGCGAATCATACAATAATATTTCAGATTTTGATAGGCTGTTAAGTGATTATGAGCTACGGGTGATTCGATAACAGAACCTACTCGAGATAGAGCCTTGGTCCACTCATTTTCCGATTGACTAGAAAAGAGGGAAACAGTTCCTTTATCCGCAAACAGTAGCTGCGTAATGATTTTTATCAAGGTGGTTTTCCCAGCTCCATTCTTCCCGATAAGTCCATAAATATCTCCCTCTCTTATCGTTAGATGAAGATCCTGAAGGATAGCTTGTTTGTCGAAGTTTTTGGACAATCCATGAATATCAAGTACTGTTTTCATGATTCTCTCCTTTTGATTTATTTTGTTAACTTTAGTATAAAGCATAGAAATCAAAGAAAGCTCAAGGATTTCTAAAGAGTTTCTAAAGTTTTAGGAATTCTTAAATATCAAAACCCAGTTGACACGAACTGGGCTTCTTGATTATAAAATATACTTCTCAATGGCACGCGCAACGCCGTCTTCTTCGTTGCTGGCTGTAACGTCATCAGCTAGGGATTTGACATAATCGCTGGCATTTCCCATAGCAATGCCCAGCCCTGCAAACTGGAGCATTTCGATATCGTTATTAGCATCGCCCATGGCCATGATTTCTGAGGAATCAATCTTCAAAATGTCTGCTAGTCGAGAAAGAGCAGTAGCCTTTGTCGTACCAAGTGGCATAGCTTCATAAATGACAGGTTGCGAACGAACTCCACTAAATCGTTGGCAGAGTTCTTCAGCAAAACGCTCTTCAAAATCGTCTGTTTGGCTCTCTGTCCCCAAAAACATCCCTTGGAACATGCGATACTTGCCACTAGTCGCTTCCTCAAGAGAAATTTCAGTCAGGTCTGAAAAGACTAGCTTAGCATCATTTTGAATGATTTCATTCGGCTTACCACCGAGGACAAAATAATGCTCCTCATCAAAAAGAGTCAACTGAACATCGCTTTTTTCAGCTAGGTCATAGAGGTACTCGATGTCTGCTGGACTGAGTTCTTGCCAATCAACCAGACTCCAATCACTGGTCTGGTGAGTTGAACAACCGTTGTTAACAATAACATATTCGTTCTGGAGGTCAAGCCCCAGTTTTTTGTAGTAGGGGAGGACACCGAAAAGGGGGCGGCCCGTACAAAGTACCAGTTTGACGCTTTTTTCAATAGCTTGGTGAATAGCAGTAATGTGAGCTTGTGGGATTTCCTTGGCTTCATTGAGGAGGGTTCCGTCCATATCCAAGGCTAGTAGTTTAATCATAAGACTTCCTTCTTTATCTTTTGGTATTATTATAGCATATTTTAGAAAATAAAATGGTAAAAGGAACGAGACTAATTGATTTTACAGTTTAAGATATTTGGAGAACATTTATTAGAAAAGGTTACACGTTATTCAATTAAGTAGATAATTATATTTAGCAAGCAGGTCAAAAAAACAGAGGATTTAAGATGAATAACACATTTTTCATCTTAAATCCTCTGTTTTCCTTAATTTTTTACAAATCAACTTGATTAGACGTGGGGTATGATTTATCTTCTAATTTTTCGTTTGATAATAGAGCGTTGGACTTTTAAAACAAGTAAGCTGGATCCGATTGCTGCGACAAATGCAAGAGCAGTTGATAATTTTAATGCTAAAAAGATAAAACTAAAGATAGCAATACAGATACAAAAAACAGCAATATTAACAAAAAATAGGATTTCCTTGAGATTGGCATTAGATTGTGCTTCAGGTGTATAATCTTGATAGCGAGGAATCTGATGATTTAATTCTTCTTGATAGTCTACCTCATAGGATTGTAATTTTCTTACAGGCATTATTCTCTCCTTAACTGTACATACCTATTTTATCATTTTTTAATCGGATAATTATTACAGTAAGGTTACAAAAAGAATAAAGTCCCTTTTCATTTTCAAACTATTGTTCAGGACACGATAGTTTGAAAATAATTGTACGCATAATATTAAGGTTGTTAAACACCTATTGAAAATAGATTAGTAGAAATTGAAACAGTACATTAATACTCTTCAAAACAAGTTAGCGTCATCTTGTATTAAGTATATGTTACTAATTTAGTCAGTTTTATCTACAATCAAAAAGCTGTTCTTTGATTTTTATTGAGTATATAGACTGCAAATTGCGCTTAAAAATGGTATAATGGTAAAGTTATATAGTCCCGATAAGATGGTAGGTATTTATCACTAAGAGTTTTCCTATCAGTACTTTGTAACTCTATAACAATATTTTTTAAGGGGGGACATTTTTATGTCAGAACGTAAATTATTCACGTCTGAATCTGTATCTGAGGGGCACCCTGATAAGATTGCAGACCAAATTTCAGATGCGATTTTGGATGCTATTTTAGCCAAGGATCCAGAGGCGCACGTTGCTGCGGAGACAGCTGTATATACTGGTTCTGTCCACGTTTTTGGTGAAATTTCTACAAATGCCTATGTGGATATTAACCGTGTGGTTCGTGATACCATTGCAGAGATTGGCTATACCAATACAGAGTATGGATTTTCTGCAGAGACGGTGGGAGTCCATCCGTCTCTTGTTGAGCAGTCACCGGATATCGCCCAAGGGGTTAATGAAGCCTTAGAAGTTCGTGGAAATGCAGACCAAGATCCGCTGGACTTAATTGGTGCTGGAGACCAAGGTCTCATGTTTGGATTTGCAGTGGATGAAACAGAAGAGCTCATGCCATTGCCAATTTCACTCAGCCACAAGTTAGTTCGTCGTTTAGCAGATCTTCGTAAATCTGGGGAAATCAGCTATCTTCGCCCAGATGCTAAATCACAAGTTACAGTTGAGTATGATGAAAATGACCGTCCAGTACGTGTGGACACAGTCGTTATTTCAACTCAGCACGATCCAGAAGTCAGCAACGAACAAATTCACAATGATGTCATTAATAAGGTTATCAAAGAGGTTATTCCATCCTCTTACTTAGATGAGCAAACAAAATTCTTCATCAATCCTACTGGTCGTTTTGTAATCGGTGGACCTCAAGGAGACTCAGGTTTGACTGGCCGTAAGATTATCGTAGATACTTATGGTGGCTATTCTCGTCACGGTGGCGGTGCCTTCTCTGGTAAGGATGCGACAAAGGTTGACCGTTCTGCTTCCTATGCAGCTCGTTATATTGCCAAGAATATTGTTGCAGCCGGTCTTGCTAAGAAAGCAGAAGTACAGTTGGCCTATGCTATCGGTGTTGCCCAGCCTGTTTCTGTCCGTATTGATACCTTTGGTACAGGAACAGTAGCTGAAAGCAAGCTTGAAAAAGCAACTCGTCAAATCTTTGACCTTCGCCCTGCAGGGATTATCCAAATGCTGAACCTTAAGCGTCCAATTTACCGTCAAACAGCGGCTTATGGACACATGGGACGTACAGATATTGACCTTCCATGGGAACGTTTGGACAAGGTAGATGCTTTGAAAGAAGCAGTAAAATAAAATCTTGAGAGGGGGACTCCCCCTCTTTTTTACTGATAAAACATTTCACATACAAATAATTGAACTTTGGTAAAAATAACCAGAATAAAAAAGAACTCACCCACTAAACTTCTGTTAATACTACACAATTGAAGAGCTATATAAGAAGCTATGAGATACAAAGCACTAAATAATAATTCACAATAATAACTCCAAAGATTTAGATCTGTTTTGTTTGCAGGTCTAAGTCTTTTTATCACTTTAAAAAACTCCTATAACATCTTTCCGAAAAACTATAATTTTCTTGAAAAATATATAAGTCTATGCTATACTACTAGTAGACTTATTTATGGAGAAAATACATGAAACGTGAGATTTTACTGGAACGAATCGACAAACTAAAACAAATCATGCCCTGGTATGTTCTTGAATACTACCAATCTAAGCTTGCTGTTCCTTACAGTTTTACAACCTTGTACGAATACCTCAAGGAATATGATCGATTTTTCAGCTGGGTTTTGGAGTCTGGTATCTCAAATGCTAATAAAATATCTGATATTCCTTTATCTGTCTTGGAAAATATGTCTAAGAAAGACATGGAATCTTTTATCCTTTACTTACGTGAACGTCCTTTGCTGAATGCTAATACAACCAAGCAAGGAGTTTCTCAGACAACCATCAATCGGACTTTGTCAGCACTTTCTAGTCTTTACAAGTATCTGACTGAGGAGGTTGAAAACGACCAGGGCGAACCTTATTTCTATCGTAATGTAATGAAGAAAGTTTCAACTAAGAAAAAGAAAGAAACACTTGCTGCTAGAGCTGAAAACATCAAGCAAAAGCTCTTTCTAGGTGATGAAACAGAAGGTTTTCTAACTTATATTGACCAAGAGTACCCACAACAGCTCTCAAATCGTGCCTTATCCTCCTTTAATAAAAATAAAGAACGTGATTTGGCCATTATTGCCCTTCTCTTGGCGTCTGGTGTCCGCTTATCTGAAGCTGTTAATCTGGATCTAAGAGATCTCAATCTCAAGATGATGGTTATTGATGTCACCCGAAAAGGTGGCAAACGTGACTCGGTCAATGTCGCTGCCTTTGCTAAGCCTTATCTAGAGAATTATCTAGCCATTCGGAATCAACGCTATAAGACGGAAAAAACAGATACAGCCCTCTTTTTGACTCTCTACAGAGGTGTTCCCAATCGTATTGACGCTTCCAGCGTTGAGAAAATGGTTGCTAAATACTCAGAGGATTTTAAAGTGCGTGTAACCCCCCATAAACTGCGCCACACCCTAGCAACTAGGCTCTATGATGCAACTAAATCACAAGTTTTGGTTAGTCACCAGCTAGGTCACGCCAGTACACAAGTCACTGACCTCTATACCCATATCGTAAATGATGAACAAAAGAATGCCTTGGATAGTTTATAGATTACATAAATTGAATTATG
This sequence comes from Streptococcus oralis subsp. dentisani, assembly GCF_002860905.1. Classification (GTDB taxonomy): domain Bacteria; phylum Bacillota; class Bacilli; order Lactobacillales; family Streptococcaceae; genus Streptococcus; species Streptococcus oralis_BA. The sequence continues at coordinate 305,062 of NZ_PKIG01000002.1, forward strand.
TAATAAATAAGAAAGGGATTCAATAAACTATTCATCTTATTTGATCATATCAAATACAATTGCTAACAGAGTAAACAGCTTTAAAGAATATGAAATAAAATTTATGTGGCCACTAGCTTGCCTTTCTTTGTAATATCCTGGATATGCAAATCACTTATAATTGGTATTCATCTCAAAATAAGAGGATTCCATAAAAATAAATCAAATTTAGCATCTATAAAAGCATGCTGCCTGCGATGGCCAATATTTTATCAGAAAATAAAATTCCTTTAAAAACAATCATGGACATTCCCACTCTGAAGTTACTACTTCCATCTACACCCACGTCACAAAGAACATGAAAGATGAAGCAATCAATGTACTAGATAAAGTTATGAACAAGATTTTTTAAAAAGTTTTGCCCCTTTTTTGCCCCCCTAAATACAAAAATAGCCCTTCGGATAAAATCCGAGGGGCTAGAAACGTTGTTAAATCAACGGCCGAACTTTTGAATTTCAAGGTTCGGGATAAAATAGTTCACTGAACTATTTTATTTTTTCAAGTTGTAGAATGATTTCAATCCACGGTATTCAGCTACTTCACCAAGTTGGTCTTCGATGCGAAGCAATTGGTTGTATTTAGCGATACGGTCTGTACGTGAAAGTGAACCAGTCTTGATTTGTCCTGCGTTAGTTGCAACTGCGATGTCAGCGATTGTTGAATCTTCAGTTTCACCTGAACGGTGTGATACAACGGCAGTGTAACCAGCTTCTTTCGCCATTTCGATAGCGTCGAATGTTTCAGTAAGAGTACCGATTTGGTTAACTTTGATAAGGATTGAGTTAGCAGCACCTTCTGCAATACCTTTTTCAAGGTAAGAAGTGTTTGTTACGAAGAAGTCGTCACCAACCAATTGAACTTTACCACCAAGACGTTCAGTAAGAGCTTTCCAACCGTCCCAGTCATTTTCATCCATACCATCTTCGATAGTGATGATTGGGTATTTGTTTACCAATTCTTCAAGATAGTCGATTTGTTCTGCAGCAGTACGTACAGCTGCTCCTTCACCTTCGAATTTAGTGTAGTCGTAAACTTTACGTTCTTTATCGTAGAATTCTGATGAAGCACAGTCAAATCCGATAAATACGTCTTTACCAGGAACATATCCAGCAGCTTCGATAGCAGCAAGGATAGTTTCAACTCCGTCTTCAGTTCCTTCAAAACGAGGAGCAAATCCACCTTCGTCACCTACGGCTGTTTCCAAACCACGAGATTTAAGGATTTTCTTAAGTGCGTGGAAGATTTCAGCACCCCAACGAAGAGCTTCTTTGAATGATGGCGCACCAGCAGGTACGATCATGAATTCTTGGAAAGCGATTGGAGCGTCAGAGTGAGAACCACCGTTGATGATATTCATCATTGGAGTTGGAAGAACTTTAGTGTTGAATCCACCAAGGTAGCTGTAAAGTGGGATTTCAAGGTAGTCAGCAGCAGCACGAGCTACAGCGATAGACACACCAAGGATTGCGTTAGCACCCAATTTACCTTTGTTAGGAGTACCGTCAAGAGCGATCATAGCACGGTCGATAGCTTGTTGATCACGTACATCGTAGCCGATGATAGCTTCAGCAATGATGTTGTTTACGTTGTCAACAGCTTTTTGTGTACCAAGACCACCGTAACGAGATTTGTCACCGTCGCGAAGTTCAACTGCTTCGTGTTCACCAGTAGAAGCTCCTGATGGAACCATACCACGTCCGAAAGCACCTGATTCAGTATAAACTTCTACTTCAAGTGTTGGGTTACCGCGTGAGTCTAGGACTTCGCGAGCGTAAACATCAGTAATAATTGACATTTTTTACTCTCCTTATGAGTTAAATTTTTTACACCTCTATAATACCTTAAAAACCCTCCTTTTTCAAGAAAAAACGTTATCTTTGTGCAAATTTTCCTTAACTTTATAAAGTAATCGCTTTCTTTTGTCTGTTTTATTCTAACTTTTATGATATACTGTTTTCATGACAGATTTATCAAAACAATTACTTGAAAAAGCTCATGGTGGAGCAAAATTAAATCCAGATGAGCAAAGACGCTATCTTGGCACTTTTGAGGAAAGAGTTCTTGGATATGCAGATATTGACACAGCAAATAGCCCTCAGTTAGAAAAAGGCTTTTTATCTATTTTAGAAAACCTTCAGGAAAAAGCAGAGCCACTATTTGTAAAGATTTCTCCAAATATCGAATTTGACAAGCAAGTTTTCTATTTAAAAGAAGCTAAAGAAACTGATAGTCAAGCTACCATTGTATCTGAAGAGCATACTTCTTCTCCTTTTGGCCTGATTATCCATAGCAATGCACCAGTTCAAGTAGAAGAAAAGGATCTTCGACTTGCTTTTGCAAAACTTTGGGAAGGTAAAAAGGAAGAACCTGCCAAAACATCCATCTGGAAGAAATGGTTTGGCTAAATCTTGCGCATATTTAATAAGTGCCCGATATTAGCTGCCGTGTGCTCCAAATAGAGACTGGCATTTTTCAAACTATCTTCTAGAGGTTCGCTTTTCTCTAAAATAGAAAAGGCAGCTTGGATATTTTCAAATGGTAGGGAAGGTAAATCTTCAGCAAGACTACCACAAATAGCAATGACAGGAACTCCGACAGGGGTTCTTTTTGCAACACCAATAGGCGCTTTACCTGCTAGGCTTTGACTATCTAGCCTTCCTTCTCCTACAACAACCAAGTCAGCATGTAAAACTTTCTTATCAAAGTTGATTAAGTTCAAGCAGGTATCAATTCCAGACACGATATTTGCCTGAGCAAAGGCACACAAACCGCCAGCAATGCCTCCACCAGCTCCTGCTCCTTTAATTTCCAATGTTACAGGTGAGAATTTTTCATAAAAATCTTGGATCGCTTGATCTACGGCCTCAAACATAGTAGGATCTAGGCCTTTTTGCTTGCCAAACGTGTAGGTCGCACCTTGATATCCACATAAGGGACTCACGACATCTGCTAAAATACGAATTTGAACATCTTCAGGAATTTCATAGCGATTTTCTATTGAAACAGAAGCTAATTTTAGTAAGGATTGACCGCAAGCGAGCAAAACATTTCCATACCTATCATAAAATTGATAGCCTAAACCAGCAGCAATCCCAATATCTCCATCATTACTGGACGTGCCACCAACGCCGATATAGATTTCTTTAATCCCTTGAGCAATGAGATGGCGAATCAACTCTCCGATACCACGAGTTTGGATTTGAAGTGGATTTCGTTTCTCTAGCGGAATTTTTCCAAGGCCAACCAAATCAGCAACTTCCAATAGTACCAGTTGTTCTTTTTGAAAATAGCGCATGGCTTCTTTTTGGCCAAAAGGTCCTGTCACTTGAATCCATTTTTCTTCTAGTTCAAGAGAATGTCGAATGGAATCTACTGTACCTTCTCCCCCATCACCAACAGGGCAGAGGAGACAGTCTACATCTGCTATCGATTGTTGGAAACCTTTTTTAATAGCTTTAGCTACCTCTTCAGAGGTCAAGCTTTCCTTAAACGAATCTGGTGCAATTACAATCTTCATATTTTCCCTCATTCTAAAAAGCCAATCAAAGGAAGAACTTCTAAAAAATCTCTCTTGTCAACATGATTTGGTATTTCCTGTTTCAGCACTTCTTTAGCACAAAAGGCGATTCCCAGTCCTGCTGACTTCAACATAAATAGGTCATTGGCCCCATCACCGATTGCAATCGTTCTTTCTTTAGAAAGTTTTAGTTCCTTTCTCCATTGTTCTAGAGTATCTTTTTTGACTTCGGGACTAATAATTTGTCCAACTAATTTTCCTGTTAAAAGACCGTCTTTGACTTCCAGTTGGTTGGCAGAGAAATAGGCAATGTCGAGGGATTTTGCTAATCTCTCAACTATTGGTGTAAATCCACCGGACACCAGACCAACTAGGATTCCATTATTTTGGAGAATGGAAATGAATTCCTGGGCATTTGACGTTAGATGAATAGTGTTGAAGACTTTATCAAAAACCGAAACAGGAAGACCTTCCAACAAGGACACTCTTTTTCGTAAACTGCTTTCAAAGTCCAACTCTCCTTGCATTGCCCGACTTGTAATCTGTGAAATTTCCTCCTCACGACCTGCCTCTTTACCCAAAAGATCAATCACTTCTTCTAGGATTAAGGTTCCATCAACATCCATAACACACAAACCTTTTACTTGAGACATCAGTTCTCCTCTCTAAACAGCCCAAAAATCGTATGAAGTCATCATACGATTTTATCTATTAATTAACTAAACTATGGTACAAGTCAAGGTATGACTTGCAGGCCGTATCCCATGAGAAATCACACTCCATAGCTTGTTTTTGTAGGTTTCTCCAAATGTCTGGATGATTTCTATACAAGTCCAAAGCTGTTTGGAAAGTCCAATTTAACCAATAAGGAGATAGATTGTCAAAGCTAAAGCCAGTACCGCTTCCTTCGATTGGATTGAAAGCGCGAACTGTATCTCGCAAGCCTCCAACTTCATGGACCAACGGCAAGGTTCCGTAACGCATAGCCATCATTTGAGACAAGCCACACGGTTCGAAACGACTCGGCATGAGGAAGAGGTCACAAGCAGCGTAGATTTCTTGAGCTAGTTTGACATCAAAAGTGATATTTGCTGATAGCTTGTCTGGGTAAATCTGAGCAAACCATGAGAAAGCTCCTTCAAAGGCTGGATCTCCAGTTCCCAAAAGAACAATCTGAACATCATTTTGCAAGATATGGTGAAGACTTTCAACCACCACATCAAAACCTTTTTGACGTGTCAAACGAGAAACAATTCCCACCAGTGGAACGTCGGCTCTAACTGGCAAGCCAACTCTTTCTTGCAATTTTGCCTTGTTTTGGGCCTTCCCAGACAAATCTTCCTGATTAAAATGATAATCTAATAGGGCATCCGTCTGAGGATTATAAAGATCAGCATCAATCCCATTCACGATACCAGACACCTTGCCAGACTCCATTCGAAGAATTTGATCCAAGTTACATCCGAACTGACTGGTCATAATTTCATGAGCATAGCTAGGTGAAACGGTTGAAACACGATCTGCATAGAGAATACCTGCCTTCATCCAGTTCAGACAGTTGTTCCATCGAAGGGTGCCATCAGCGTAACGTTCAAAGCCAACTCCAAACAAGTCCCATAACATTCCTTCTGAAAATTGTCCTTGGAATTCCAAATTATGAATGGTTAAAACAGTTTTTATTCCTTGATAGGCTTGAATCCAACAGTATTTTTCCTTTAACAAGAAAGGAATCATAGCTGTATGGTAGTCATGAACATGGAGAAGGTCAGGAATAAAGTCAATCCTTTCCATAGCCTCAATGGCAGCAAGTTGGAAAAAGGCAAAGCGTTCTCCGTCATCAAAATCACCGTAAACATGACCACGGAAGAAATAATATTGGTTGTCAATAAAGTAGAAGGTCACACCATTTAGTACTGTTTTCTTAATCCCACAGTACTGTCTGCGCCAACCAACACACACCTCAAAATGAAGAATATCTTCAATTTGATTTCCAAATTTAGCCTTTACCATGTCATAGTAGGGTAAAATCACTGCAACTTCATGTCCAGCTTTTACCAGTGATTTTGGAAGAGCGCCAATAACGTCTCCCAAACCACCTGTTTTTGAGAAGGGTGCACCCTCTGCTGCTACAAATAAAATTTTCATGAATGAATATCCTCTGTTACTTTGCTACCTTTCTTAACGACAACTGGATGTTCTGCAGTTCCTCGAATCACAACACCTGGCTCAACTTCCACACCCTTGTCCAAGATAGCATATTCGACCTGAGCACCTTCTCCAATAACAACGCGAGGGAAGAGTAGACTATCTTTAACCAAGCTATCCTTATGGACATGAATATTACGTGATAAAACAGAATTAGCCACTTGACCTTCAATGATACTACCAGAAGCAAACTGAGAAGTACTTACCTTAGATGTATTGGCATAGTAAGTTGGCTCTTCGTTTTTGACCTTTGTATAAATCTTTTGGTTTGGTGAGAAGAGAGAGTAGAATTTTTGTGATTCAAGCATATCTTTGTTAGCTTGGTAATAAGACTCTACAGAATGAATATTTGCAAGGTAGCCTGTATACTCGTAGGCAAAAGCCCCTTCTTTTGCAGCCAAATCCCGTAAAACATAGCGTAACTTCTCTGGATGTTCTTTTTTAGCTTCTTCTTCCAAGCGTTCTATCAACCAAGGTGTATCAACGACAAAGATATCTGTAGACATGTTATAGATTTGATCTGGTAACTTGCTATCAAAGAGTTTATGAGAACGAACATGGTCTGTTTCATCCACTTCCAAGATTGCGTTTACTTCTGAAATGTCTTTCTTAGCTAGTTTTTTATAAACTACAGTGATAGGCCCTTTTGTTGTACTATGTAGATGGAAAACTTGGTTCAAATCAATATTAATCAAAACATCACAGTTGAGGGCAACTGTTTGGTTTGAGCCAGAACGTTTCAAATAAGTAAGAAGCTGTTGGTAGTATTCTTTTCCAACTGTACTACTTTCCACACGGGTATTGTAAATACCTAGATAATAGTGGCTAAGAAGGGTTGATAAGCCCCACTCACGTCCTGAACGGATATGGTCAAAGACAGAACTGATATTATCTTGTTGGAAAATACCAAAGATACTACGGACACCTGCATTAGCAAGACTGGAAAGTGGGAAGTCAATCAAACGATATTTACCACCAAATGGCAAACTAGCTACTGGACGGTGGTCTGTCAGTGTTGACATATCATGAAAACCAACTGTATTTCCTAAAATGGCTGAATATTTATCAATCTTCATCTGTTGCTACCCCCACTACTTCATTATATCCTACAACTTGTACTTCTTCTGTTCCATCAATTTCGACACCGTCCGAAATAACTGCACCTTCACCAATAATGGCACGTTTGATTTTAGCTCCCTGACCAACAATTGCACCACTCATGATAACTGAATCTACTACTTCTGCCCCTTCGCGAACTTGCGCACCTGTTGAAAGGATAGAATGTTTAACAGTTCCATCTACAAAACAGCCATCAACAACCAAGGAATCTTCCACATGAGCATTTGCCCCAAGGAAGTTTGGTGGTGAAATTAAGTTTCTTGAGTAAATCTTCCATTGACGGTTACGGCTGTCCAAGGCATTCTCTGGAGAAATGTACTCCATATTTGCTTCCCAAAGTGACTCAATGGTACCAACATCTTTCCAGTAGCCATTAAACTCATATGCATAGACACTTTCACCTGACTCAAGGTAATTTGGAATGACATTTTTACCAAAGTCTGACATATCTACATTGCTCTTTTCAGCAGCAACGAGCATATTGCGGAGACGGTGCCAATCAAAGATATAGATTCCCATAGAAGCTTTGGTAGATTTAGGTTGAGCTGGTTTTTCTTCAAATTCAACAATGCGGTTATTGGCATCTGTGTTCATAATACCAAAACGGCTAGCTTCTTTCAGAGGAACATCCAGAACTGCTACTGTCAAACTGGCATTATTATCCTTGTGAGACTGGAGCATATCATCATAATCCATTTTGTAGATATGGTCCCCAGACAGAATCAAGACATACTCAGGATTGACACTGTCGATATAGTCGATATTTTGGTAAATAGCATGACTAGTCCCTTCGAACCAACGATTTCCTTCACTTGCAGAATACGGTTGAAGAATAGAGACACCAGAATTAATACCGTCTAATCCCCAACTTGAACCGTTTCCAATATGATTGTTAAGAGCAAGTGGTTGATACTGGGTGATGACTCCAACATTGTGAATCCCTGAGTTGGCACAGTTTGAAAGAGCAAAGTCAATGATACGGTAGCGCCCACCAAATTGCACAGCTGGTTTTGCGATGCTTTGAGTGAGTTTACCGAGACGAGTTCCTTGCCCACCAGCAAGAATCAAAGCTAACATTTCATTCTTCATTTTCTACTCCTTTTTGGTTTTTACTTGTGACGGTTTTTGCAGATTTCAAGCGACGTTTGATTTTCCAAACACTTGCTCCCATAGCCGGTAGGGTAAAGGTTAAGGTCTGCTCATAATCTTTCCATAGTCCTTCTTGCGTTTGAACAGTTTGATTATGTTCTTTCCAAACGCCTCCCCACTCTTCTAACTCAGTATTCCAGACTTCTTCGTAAATCCCTGCAACAGGCAGACCAATGGTAAAATCTTTTCGTTCAACAGGTGCCATATTAAAGACGCAGACTAGCATGTCGCCCTTCTTACCCTTACGGATGAAGGAAAGGACACTCTGGTCTCGATTATCCGCATCGATGATTTCAATACCATCATAGCTGGTATCAATTTCCCACAGACAGCGGTGATCTTTGTAAAACTGGTTTAGCTGAGAAGTGAAATACTTCATCTTAGCATTCATAGGGTCTTCTAGATTAGACCATTCCAACTGCTCTTCAGATCTCCATTCTAGGAATTGGCCGTATTCACTACCCATGAAGAGCAATTTCTTACCAGGGTGACAAATTTGGTAAGTGTAGAGATTGCGTAAGCCTGCGAATTGATTGTAACGATCTCCCCACATCTTATGCATCATACTCTTCTTACCGTGAACCACTTCATCGTGCGAGAATGGTAGGAGATAGTTTTCCTTGAAAACATACATAAAGCTGAAAGTCACCAGATTAAAGTCATACTTACGGTAAATAGGGTCTTCTTCGTAGAATCGGAGGATATCATTCATCCAGCCCATATTCCACTTGTAGTCAAATCCTAAACCACCAAGCTCTTTCATTCCCGTAATCTTGGTTGCTGACGAACTTTCTTCTGCGATCATCATCACATCTGGATGTGCTAGTTTAATGACATCATTCAAGCGTTGAAGGAAATAATATCCTTCATAGTTGAGATTGCCACCATCTTTATTAGGTGTCCATGGAGCATCATCGTAGTCAAGATAGAGCATGTTGCTAACTGCATCCACTCGAATACCATCTAGATGGTAAAAGTCAATCCAAAACTTAATGCTAGAAATCAAGAAAGACTGGACTTCATTCTTTCCAAGGTCAAAATTGAGAGCGCCCCAACCATAGTTATGAGCCTTATTATGGTCTTGGTACTCAAAAGTCGGTGTCCCGTCATAATAAGCTAAGGCATCATCATTAATGGTGAAATGACCAGGTACCCAGTCTACAATAACCCCAATATTGTTTAAGTGACATTCCTCAACAAAATCTTGAAACTCTTCAGGGCGACCATAGGCATGCTCTAAAGCGAAGTAACCCATAAGCTGATAGCCCCAACTCAAACCGAGAGGGTGAGACATCAAGGGCATAAACTCAATGTGAGTATAGTTCATCTCAACTAGGTAAGGAATGAGTTCATCTTTCAATTGAGCAAAACTATAAGGACTTCCATCTGGATTTCTCTTCCAAGATCCAGCATGAACTTCGTAGATATTGACAGGACGTTCAAAGAAAGTCCAACGTTTTCTGCGAGCTAACCAAAGCCCATCCTTCCATTTCTTTTCTGGAATCTCTGTTAAAATAGCTCCAGTACCCGGACGTGCCTCATACCGTACAGCCAAAGGATCAATCTTCATCAACTGATGACCATTTGCGCGTGTGATATGATACTTATAAATTTGGCCTTCTTGAGCAAGAGTAGTGAAGACTTCCCAGACTCCAAATTCATTTCGTTCCATCGGAATTTGATTTTCTACCCAATTCGTGAAATCTCCCACCAAGTGGACAGTCTGAGCATTGGGAGCCCACACACGAAATGTATAACCGTATTCTCCATTTAGTTCTTCCCTATGTGCTCCTAGATAATGCTGAAGGTGAAAATTTTCTCCTGTCATAAAGGTGCGCAAAGCTTCTCTTTTATCCATAATACCTCCTCTTTTCTGTAAGCGTTTTCCATAGATTTATTATACTACCTTTTTAGGGAAGATTCAAGTAAATTACGGAATTTGCAAAAAAATCTTTTGAAAGTCTTCAACAAATTCACTGATGTGTTCACTTGTAAATCAAGAAATTTTCAAACAGATTATGAAAACGAATTGTTTTTTTACAATACTATCATAAAGTTCGTCATTTTACTAATAAAATTGTTGTTTTAAAGTAAAAAATAAAATCAGGAAAACAATTTCCTGATTTTACATTTTATTTCACATCAAAAACAATGGATTTGACATTTGTCATCGCTTCAATGCTATATTTAATTCCTTGCACTCCAGCTCCAGAACCTTTGACACCAAGGAATGGGAAATTATCTGGACCACGTTGGGTTTTATTATTAATATGAACTGTACCCACTTCAAGTTTTTCAGCAATTTCAAAGGCCTTTTTGAAATCATTTGTAAAGACTGAGGATTGAAGACCGAATTCAGATTCGTTGGCAAAGGCAATTGCTTCTTCTACATTAGCCACACGAATAATTGGTAAAACAGGGCCAAATGGCTCTTCCCATGCTACTTTCATATCTTTTGTCACTTGGTCAAAAAGCACTGGCCAGAGAAGATTGCCCTCACGTTTGATTGGTGTAAGAGCCTGAGCCCCTTTTTCTTGTGCATCCTCAATCAAGCCCCAAATAAAGTCGGCTGAAGCATTGTCAATAACAGGTGTAATATCAGCATTGTCAAATGGGTCACCAACTGTTAATTTAGCAACCTCTGCTTGAAGCAAAGTAACTAATGTATCTGCAACACTTTCGAGAACAATAACACGTTTAATGGCCGTGCAACGTTGCCCTGAGTAGTTAAAGGCACCCGCAACAATTTGCTTGGCAGCATGTTCCAAATCTGCATCTTCTAGTACAAGAGCTGCATCTTTCCCACCAAGCTCCAGCATGATAGGACGCATACCAGCTAAACGACCAATACGTTCTCCGATAGGGGTTGATCCTGTAAAGTTGATGAAGTTGACTTCTTTGTGCTCAATGATATAATCCCCAATTTCTGAACCACGCCCCGTAATGGTATTGAAAACACCTGCTGGAATCCCTGCTTCTTCAAATGCTTTAGCCAACAAGAGACCAGAAATAGAACCTTGTGTTGGTGGCTTAAACATAACCACATTCCCTGCAATCAAAGCCGGAGCAATCTTAGATCCAGAAAGGTTGACTGGATAGTTAAAGGGAGCAATAGCTAGCACGACTCCAACCGGCTCACGACGGACAACAGCCAGTTTGTTTTTACTTGCTGCCTCAAAACCACCACCTTCCATTGCTTGTCCAGTGATACGGAGACCTTCCTCAGCAGCATAACGAATCAAGTCTGCTGTACGCACTACTTCTCCAATGGCTGCTTTAATCCCTTTTGCTACTTCTTTGGCAAGGATAGTACCAATTTTTTCTTTATCGCGTTCTAAAATAGCTGCTGTTTTATGCAAATAAGCCGCACGTTCAACTGCTGACAAAGCACGCCATGCAGGCAAGGCTGCACGCGCAGCTTGCATAGCCTCATCTACTTCTGCTTGGCTCATAGCGGGTACTGTCCCTAATTCTTCTTGATTGATTGGTGAATAAATCGTAATTTCTTTTTCAGATGATTTCCATTCTCCATTTACTAAATTATTATATCTTGTCAAATTCTCGTCCTCCTAAAAATGATTAAGATATATTTTACCAAATTTTCAGAAAATTACAACCCTTTTTGCAATATTTTTGAGATTATTTTCACAAGCTTGACTTTTCAAACTATTTGAACTCTTTTGTTAAGCAGTCAGTACAAGAAGAAAAGGCTTAGATGAACTAAACCTTTTTCATGCTATGTTATTCTTCATTGAGTTTTATAATTTTTAGCAAGAAGATATCCTAGAAATTATACGGCACAATTGAAAACTTTTGATTTTTTCTACAAGACTTTAAAGACGCTGGTGCTAACGCCACCAACCATGTCTTTATCACTTAAATGGCTATTGGTCACCAATAGTTCTAGATTTCCAGCATTTTCAAACTGGAAGTCTTGCCCTTTAGTATTAAATACAACCAGTAAATGGTCTTCCCCTTGAATCTCATAGACAATCAAACCACTATGTTCATTTGCTGAATGAACAAAAACATGATGGTAAATTTCATCATAAGTAGGGTAAGAAAAGGCACCGGTTCCTGTCTTCAATAGAATCATCTGACGGATAAACTCAATACTATCTTGACGCTCATTAATCAAGTCCCAGTTCACTTGGTTCACACTGTCTGGAGCATTATAGCTATTCATAGCACGCTCTCTATCATCATGGGTCAACTCACCATTTTCACCAGTCGCAACTAGTTTGGTACGACCAAATTCTTGACCGATTTCCATAAAGGCCATCCCTTGCATGAGTAGGTTCATAGCTGTGGCTGTCTCAACCTTGCGCATGATTTGTTCTGAACTTTGGTCTGGATGAAGAGTTGCCAATAAATCGTGAAGATTGTAATTGTCATGGGCTTCCACATAGTTAAGTACTTGATTTGGATGTGTATAGGTTCCTAATTCACGACTGCCTAGGATTGCTTTGGCAAGAATTGGCTCTGTCGCAGCACCGCTGACAAAACCTGATTTAATTGCACCGTAAACTTCTCCACCTTTGACAGCATCACGCTGATTGTCATTAAAGAAACCAATATTTGGCATTTCGTAGGCGTTGTCCTTCTTAGCCTTATCATAAGGGGCAAGACCTGTTCCCATGTCCCAACCTTCTCCATAAAGGATAATGTTAGGGTCAATTTCATTCAAACTCTGACGAATCATCTGCATAGTCTTGACATCATGAATCCCCATCAAGTCAAAACGGAAGCCGTCAATATTGTATTCCTGTACCCAGTATAGGAGGGAATCAATCATATACTTGCGGAACATTTCGTGTTCACTGGCTGTTTCATTTCCAACACCCGTTCCATTCTGGAAGGTACCGTCTGGGTTCATACGATAATAGTAATCAGGGACAGTTGTTTGGAAAGGTGCATCAACAACTGAAAAAGTATGGTTATAGACTACATCCATAATGACACCAATACCTGCATCGTGATAAGCTTGAACCATGGTCTTCAAATCACGAATGACCTGAGCTGGATCATCTGGATTAGTTGAAAGGCTCGTTTCTGGTGCGTTATAGTTTTGTGGGTCATAACCCCAGTTGTAGGTTACATTACCATCCTCATCGTATTCTTTATGACGGTCTGCAATTGGTTGCAATTGAACATAATTGTAGCCCAGCTTCTTGATGTAATCAAAAGCAGTTGACTGGCCGTACTGGTTAACTGTTCCAGTCTGAGCAGCACCTAAGAAAGTTCCTCTAAGATGTTCATCCACACCTGAGGTCGGTGATTTGGTCAAATCACGAATGTGCATTTCACAGATAACTGCCTTACATGGGTTTGCCAAGCGCCAAGTAGCCTCCGAACCATGCTTGACCTCGAAGTTTTCAACTTGCTTTTCTGCATAACTCAGAATAGCTGAACGTTTGCCATCAGGGCTGGTCGCGATGGTATAAGGATCGCGTGTCAGTGTTTGGTGATGAGGGAATTGGACTTGATAGTGATAAGCCTTACCAGTCAAATCTTCCTCAACATCCAAACTCCAAACACCGATTGTATTGTCTTTATGGTTATAAGAGTAGCTATTTCCTCTCTCCATATCAAAAGTTTTCCAAACAGGTGCATCATTAGTAGCTGATTCATAAACCACAACCTGCACTGCTGTCGCTGTTGGAGCCCAAAGAGCAAAATGAGCCTGATTGTTCTCTACACGGCACCCCAATTCCCCTTGGTAGCCCCAGTGATGATCAAAACTAGCACTGTTAATGGCCTTATCAAAGGCAAAAGGATTTTGATTTTTATAGAAAGGACTAGCAATAGCAGGATTTTCAGAGTAATAAATTCTATCATCCCCTTCCAAAATCCAGACCTCTGTTAAAAGAGGATAGTAATTAAAACGGATAGCATACTCTTTACTGGTTTGACCCGTGTGAACTACAAAATTCAAACTTTCTAAGGCATAAGAACTTGGATGTTCAAAGTTAAATAAGGCACCAAAATAATCTTCTTTGTAGGTCAGTAAATCAATTCGTTGATCCTGACTTTTTACAAAAGAGCAGGTATCGTATTCACCATTCTTGCGATGGTAATGAATGCGCATAGGGTAGTTATACATTGTTTTTATTTTTCCTTTTTACTTCTTGATTTGTTTCTATTTCACTAATAAATTCTTGACCGATTTTGTCCCGATTAACAAACTAGTTTACTGTCTAAACTCTGGTTTTAAACTATCATTACAGACTTTCTAACCAAGCTTCATCTCGAACTTCAATTCCAAGTTCCTGTGCTTTTTGCAGTTTACTTCCAGCATCTGCTCCTGCAACAACAAGGTCTGTCTTTTTAGAAACACTGCCTGTTACTTTAGCTCCCAAGCTTTCGAGTTTACTTTTAGCTTCTGAGCGTTTGAGTCGTTCCAATTTTCCTGTCAACACAACGGTCAAACCTGACAAGGCTGCATCCGCTACTACAGTTTGGCCTTTATAGTCCAGATTGACCCCAGCTTCTTTCAATTCTTTAAGCAGAATTTCAGAGCCCTCTGTCGCAAAATAAGTCTGAAGACTCTTGGCAATCACACCACCCAGACTTTCAATACTAGCTACTTCGTCTGGATCTGCCTGAGCCAGATTTTCAATCGAGTGAAAATGTTGAAGTAAAAGCTGACTGGCCTTACTGCCGACATGACGAATGCCTAAACCAAACAAGAGCTTCTCGGCAGAATTTTCCTTAGATGCTTGGATTGCCTGATACAGTTTAGCAGCGGACTTTTCCTTAACACCTTCTAAAAGTAGGAAATCCTCTTCTTGTAATCGGTAAATATCCGCCACATCCTTAACCAGATTAGCAGCAAATAGTTTCTCAACGATAGATGGACCAAGTCCTGTAATATTCATGGCATCTCGAGAGGCAAAGTGGATCAAGCCTTCCATGATTTGGGCAGGACAACGTGGATTGATACAACGAAGGGCAACTTCATCTTCAAAGTGCAACAAGTCAGAGTCACAACTTGGGCAGTTTGTAGGGATATCTAGTTTTTCTTCAGAAACCCGTTTGGATTCTACTACACGTAAAACGGCAGGGATGATGTCACCAGCCTTATAGACGATAACCGTATCGTCTTTGCGGATATCTTTTTCAGTAATATAATCCACATTGTGCAGAGTCGCACGGCTAACAGTTGTCCCAGCAAGCTGAACAGGAGTCAGATTGGCAGTTGGGGTCACAACACCAGTACGGCCAACTGTCCAGTCAACAGATAAGAGTTGGGCTTCTTTTTCCTCAGCAGGGAATTTATAGGCTACTGCCCACTTGGGAGCCTTAACGGTAAAGCCAAGCTCTTCTTGGCCTGCAAGGTCATTGACCTTAATCACAACCCCATCGATATCATAAGGCAGATTGTCTCGCTCCTGTCCTACTTTTTGGATAAAATTCCAGATTTCATCCATGCTTTCAGCCAGAATTCGCTTAGGATTGACTACAAAACCGAGCTGTTCTAGGTGCTTCAAAACTTTTTCTTGGCTGTCTCGAGTCGAAGGGCTAGCTTCTTGATAGAGGAAAGTGGCAAGATTACGCTTGGCAACTACTGCTGTATCCAACTGACGCAGGGTTCCTGCCGCCGCATTTCGAGGATTAGCAAATTCAGGCTCTCCATTTTCTTGGCG
Organism: Streptococcus oralis subsp. dentisani; assembly: GCF_002860905.1. Classification (GTDB taxonomy): domain Bacteria; phylum Bacillota; class Bacilli; order Lactobacillales; family Streptococcaceae; genus Streptococcus; species Streptococcus oralis_BA. The sequence continues at coordinate 320,737 of NZ_PKIG01000002.1, forward strand.
AGCTTGGTTAACCTGGTCAAAAGAAGCGCGTGGCATATAACATTCCCCACGAACTGTGATATCTAGTTCTTCTGGCAAGGTCAAAGGAATGTCCTTAACACGCTTGAGGTTTTCAGTGATATTCTCCCCAATAGAACCATCTCCTCGCGTTGCACCGGCAACTAAAATCCCCTTCTCATAAGTCAGCGAGATGGATAAGCCATCGATTTTCAGCTCACAAATATAGGTAGGATGAGCCACTTCCTTACGAACACGCGCATCAAAAGCTTCAAGCTCCTCACGTGAAAAAGCATCCTGCAAACTATAAAGAGGATACTGATGACTGTATTTTTCAAAACCATCTAAAACCTTGCCACCAACACGATGGGTCGGACTGTCTGCTAATACTTGATCTGGATAGGCAGCCTCCAACTCAACCAACTCACGGTAAAGTCGGTCATACTCACTATCTGAAACCGACGGATTGTCACTGGTGTAGTACTCGGTCGCATAGCGATTGAGCAAGGCAACTAACTCATTCATTCTTTTATTCATAAAACCATTTTACCATAAACTAAGCCCTCCTCACAAACGAGAAGGGCGGAAAAAAACACTTAGATTGGAATTATTTTTAAAACTCAAACAGACTTATAGCTCTTTTTTAAAATGAGTTCGAACATAGCCTAGAGCTAAGAAAGATAAGACAACAACTCCAAGTCCTATAATCAAGAAAGAATAAAGATAGACACTTGGCAGCCAGGTCATTAAACCTGTTGCAATAGGCATAAATAGTATAGCTAAGGTATAAATCGAATTGAGAACTCTTCCCAGATATTCACCTTCAACCTTGGTTTGTACTTGAGTAAAAAAGTGAATATTGAAAATCGTCATAAAGAGTTCACAAACGAAATTGCCTGAAAAAGCAAGATAGGATGGGAGAGTGAATCCCATTATCATCACTCCAAGTCCAGTCAGAGCCAATAAAAACAGAAGCATTTCCAGACTGGCTTTAATCTTACTAGCTAGTAGCGCCCCAACAATAGACCCAATAGTACCCATTGTTAAAATAGTGGCATAGGCACCTTGTACTCCATAGAGCTGATTTGAAAAGGGAAGGAGATAATTAAAAGCTGCGAAGAAAAAATTGACACTTGAAGCCATGACTAACAAAAAGAAGATTTCCTTTTGCTTCACAATATAGTGAACTCCCTCCTTGATATCAGCACAAATAACTTTGAATGTAAGTTTCTTCTCACCCAAAGTCTTCTCTTCTTTCTTTGGAAGCAAGGCTACCAAGCCAAAAGCGAGAAAAAAACTAAGGGCATCTAATACCAAGGTAATGCGAAGACTTGCGAATTGTAAAACCAGAAAAGAGAGTACAGGGGAACTCACACTGACAACCTGCAAGACCAACTCCAAACGAGAATTGTAGAGGACCAGTTCATCCTTCTCTACCAATTCTGTGATAATGGCCTTATTTGCTGGTCTAGAAAAGGCGAAAGCAATAGCCTGCACAATATTGGCAAAAATCAAAGCCCCAATCATCCAGCTGTCATTCCTTATGAAAGAAATAGCCAGACAAAGAATCCCACAAACAAGGTCTGTAGTCATTAAAATCTTACGACGAGAAAAACGGTCTGAAATGACTCCGCCAAAAGGATTTACGAGAATAGATGTGACGAGTTCAGAAATCTGATACATTCCTAAAACAGTCTGTCCGATAGTCCCCATGGAAGCCAACCAGACACTATTTCCATAATCATAGAGCATATTTCCTATCTTGTTAACAGCTCCACGGCTAATCAACTGTACTGCATAGCGATTCATATAAAAACTCCTCTCAAATTTTGAAACTATTGTATCAAAACCGAAAGGAGCTTCTTTCTTTTTCCCATATTTGGGAAAATTAATCTTTGACAAATTTTTCGTAGTGTTCTTGATAGTAGGCTACTTGCTCTGGAAGACCTAGCACGTCAAAAATATGCATGGCCTCTTGCATTTGCTTACAACCTTCTTTACACTGTCCTTTTTGGTACCAGGCAAAACCTTTTAAGTAATGTAAAATATTTCGTTCATACAGATTAATGTTTTTACCAATAATCTTCTCTGTATAAGTCTCAAAATAGCTTGCATTGTCAAAAGAAAGATGCTCTAAACAATGCTGGTAACAATTGAGGGCTAAAATCAAAACTAATCTCTTATGGCGACCAATCTCTTGGTAAAATTCCTCCCTCTCCATAACTTCTCTACCAATCCGAGTGACATAGTCCACATCGTAGAAACTATAGAGGTTCCCGAAAAGAATCAACTCATACATGGTCCATTCTTCTGTTTTGAAGAGATAATCTGCTACCTTATCCAAATCATCCTGCTTCATATCATAAGTCGCATCTCTTTGACAAATCAGACCTTGTAACAAAATCCAGTTCAGCTCAAAATAAAGGGGAGTCGTCGAACTCTTAGCCTTTTCAAGTTGTTCTTCTTGAAGCTTTTGAAAACCTGCAATATTATTTGAGTAGTAAAGCGGAATAATTTGTCCCATCATAGCAACATGTTCATGATTATGGAAATCCCTAGCCTTGTCCATGAAATTTTCGATTGTTACATGAATGTTATCCAAAATCTCAAAGAAACGCGAGACTGCTAGGTCAGACTCCCCAAGCTCAAAGCGAGATAACTGAGAGGTTGAACAGGACTCCCCTGCCGCCTCCTTTAAAGAATAATTTCCACTTGTACGAAATTCACGAAATACTTTTCCAAGATGTTCCATCTTTACACCTGCTCTGATAATTCTTCCCATTCAGACATGGCTTCTTCCTGCTGGTGACTAATTTTGTCCAGCTCAGCCTGTAATTCCATGAGTTTGTCGGCGTCGTTTGTCTCCAACATTTGTTCAGAAATGGCTTGGCTTTGACTTTCTAACTCTTCTATTTCGGCTTCTAGATTTTCAATTTGTCGCATGAGTTTGCGAACTTCTTTTTGACTTTCTTTCTGAGCTTGATAGTCATTAACTGGACTTGATTCTTTTGCTTGATTGCTAGTTGAAGCTTCCTCAGCCTGATTAATTTCCATTTCAGACTTTTTATCAACATAGTAGTCGTAATCTCCCAAGTAAAGAGTCGAACCATTCTCAGACAATTCCAGTACATGAGTTGCTACACGATTGATAAAGTAACGGTCATGGCTGATGAATAGAAGGGTGCCATCAAAGTCAATCAAGGCATTTTCTAGCACTTCCTTGCTATCAATATCCAGGTGGTTGGTCGGCTCATCCAGAATCAAGAAGTTATTGTTTTCCATAGACAATTTAGCCAAAAGCAAACGAGCTTTCTCGCCACCAGACAGCATGCCGACTGATTTTTTAACATCATCTCCTGAGAAAAGGAAGGCACCTAGACGGTTGCGAATTTCAACTTCTGGTGTCAGTTTAAAATCATTCCAGAGTTCATCCAGAACCGTATTACTTGGTGTCAGCTTGCTTTGGGTTTGGTCATAGTAACCAACCTCAACATTAGCGCCAAAGCGCTTTTCACCTTGGATAAAAGGAATCTGGTCTACTATAGACTTGATAAAGGTTGATTTCCCAATACCATTTGGACCAACGATGGCAACAGCATTCATCTTACGAAGGTCTAGGTTAATCGGTTGTGACAGTACTTCCCCATCATAGCCAATAGCTGCATTTTCAACAGTCAAAACAACATTGCCCGACGTTTTTTCAGACTGGAAGGTCATATTGGCTGATTTCTTGCCAGCTTCAGGCTTGTCCAAACGCTCCATTTTTTCTAGTTGTTTACGACGGGATTGGGCACGTTTGGTCGTCGAAGCTCGGACTAGATTGCGGTTGACAAAGTCTTCCAGAGCAGCGATCTCCTTCTGCTGCTTTTCATAGTTTTTTGCCTCAGTGGCTAGCTTTTGCTCCTTCAACTCGACAAAACGAGAGTAATTGCCCACATAACGATCCAAGGAATGCTTGGTCAAATCTAGCGTAATTGTCGCAACCTTGTCTAAGAAATAACGGTCATGGCTGACAATAATGAGAGCACCGCTATAATTTATCAAGTAATTCTCTAGCCAAGCAATAGTTTCAATATCCAAGTGGTTGGTTGGCTCGTCCAAGACCAAGAGATTGGGCTTTTCAAGGAGCATTTTAGCTAGAGCCAAACGAGTATTCTGACCACCCGAAAGCTCGGCAATTTTCATCTGCCACATAGATTCGTCAAACTTGAATCCATTCAAAATCGCTCGAATATCAGCTTCATAAGTGAAACCACCTGCTTGGCGAAAATTCTCAGATAAGCGGTCATAATCTGACATCAGCTTATTCAAGTCCTCACCAGACTTTTCACCCATCTCCAACTCCATCTTACGCAGTTGTTTCTCAGTCCGACGCAGGTCATCAAAGACATGAAGCATCTCATCGTAGATAGTGTTTTCAGATTCAAAACGGCTATCTTGGGCTAGGTAAGACAGAGAAATATCTTTTTTCTTATTGATTTCTCCACTAGTTGGCTCCTCTTCTCCAACTAAAATCTTCAAAAGAGTAGACTTACCTGCTCCATTTTTCCCAACAAGGGCAATCCTGTCTCGTTCATCAACCTGCAGGTTGATATTATCAAAAAGAACCTCTCCTGCAAAAGAACGTTCAATTTTATTAGCTTGTAAAATAATCATACAAGTAGTATAGCATGTTTCCCTAAGGCATTCAAGACTTGATAAACAGGCATATGTCACTACTTTTCTGAAAATTATGCTAAGGTTTTACTAAAATGTTAAAAAGTGCTATAATGTGAACGGTTAAAACAATTTACAAAAAGGAGAATTTTAATGTCTTACCAAGAAAATTACCAGAAATGGGTTGATTTTGCGGAGCTTCCTGACTACCTTCGTCAAGATTTGGAAAATATGGATGAAAAAACAAAGGAAGATGCCTTCTATACAAATCTTGAATTTGGTACTGCAGGTATGCGTGGCTTGATTGGTGCTGGTACAAACCGCATCAACATCTACGTTGTTCGCCAAGCTACTGAAGGATTGGCTCGTTTGATTGAGTCAAAAGGTGGAAACGAAAAAGAACGTGGTGTCGCAATCGCCTACGATAGCCGTCACTTCTCACCAGAGTTTGCCTTTGAATCTGCGGCAGTTCTTGCTAAACACGGCATCAAATCTTACGTATTTGAAAGCCTACGTCCAACTCCAGAACTATCATTTGCAGTTCGTCACCTCAACTGTTTCGCAGGTATCATGGTCACAGCCAGCCACAACCCTGCGCCATTTAACGGATACAAGGTTTACGGTGAAGACGGTGGACAAATGCCTCCACACGATGCAGACGCTTTGACTACTTATATCCGTGCAATCGAAAACCCATTTGCAGTTGAAGTTGCTGATGTGGAAGCTGAAAAAGCTTCTGGCTTGATTGAAGTTATCGGCGAAGCTGTTGACGTAGAATACCTCAAAGAAGTTAAGGATGTTAACATCAACCCAGCCTTGATTGAAGAATTCGGTAAAGACATGAAGATTGTCTACACACCACTTCATGGTACTGGGGAAATGTTGGCTCGTCGTGCTCTTGCCCAAGCAGGATTTGATTCTGTTCAAGTCGTTGAAGCGCAAGCAACTGCTGACCCAGACTTCTCAACTGTAAAATCTCCGAACCCAGAAAGCCAAGCAGCCTTTGCCCTCGCTGAAGAACTTGGTCGTCAAGTTGGTGCAGATGTTCTTGTTGCAACTGACCCAGACGCTGACCGTGTTGGTGTTGAAGTTCTTCAAAAAGATGGTAGCTACCTTAACCTTTCAGGTAACCAAATCGGTGCTATCATGGCTAAATACATCTTAGAAGCCCACAAAAACGCTGGAACTCTTCCTGAAAATGCAGCCCTATGTAAATCTATCGTATCAACTGACTTGGTAACGAAGATTGCTGAAAGCTACGGCGCAACCATGTTCAACGTTTTGACAGGTTTCAAATTTATTGCTGAAAAAATCCAAGAATTCGAAGAAAAACACAATCACACTTACATGATGGGATTTGAAGAAAGCTTCGGTTACTTGATTAAACCATTCGTACGTGATAAAGATGCTATCCAAGCCGTTCTTGTCGTTGCTGAACTTGCTGCCTACTACCGTTCACGTGGTTTAACACTAGCTGACGGTATCGAAGAAATTTACAAAGAGTACGGCTACTATGCTGAAAAGACTATCTCTGTTACCCTTTCAGGTGTCGATGGTGCTGAACAAATCAAAGCAATTATGGCTAAATTCCGTAACAACGCTCCAAAAGAATGGAACACAACAGCTATCACTGTCGTGGAAGACTTCAAAGCTCAAACTGCTACTGCAGCTGACGGTACTGTTACAAACTTGACAACTCCTCCAAGTGATGTGTTGAAATACACACTTGCTGACGGTTCATGGATTGCCGTTCGCCCTTCAGGTACAGAACCAAAAATCAAGTTCTACATTGCAGTTGTAGGGGAAACCAACGAAGAATCACAAGCTAAGATTGCTAACATCGAAGCAGAAATCAATGCTTTTGTAAAATAAAATCCTATTAAAGATGAGACAAATCAATCTCATCTTTTTTTCGTATCAAATCTAAGCAATTTTAGAAACTTTATGGCATACTAGACTTATCAATGAAAGCGAGGTAATCTCATGGAACAATTTTTAGATAACATCAAAGACCTTGAAGTCACTACAGTTGCGCGTGCACAAGAAGCTCTTGATAATAAAGAAACTGCAACCTTCTTTATTGGTCGCAAAACTTGCCCTTACTGCCGTAAATTTGCAGGTACTTTAGCAGGTGTCGTAGCTGAAACCAAAGCTCACATCTACTTCATCAATAGTGAAGAACCAAGCCAACTCAATGAGTTGCAAGCATTCCGCTCACGCTACGGAATCCCAACTGTACCAGGTTTTGTTCACATTGCAGATGGACAAATAAATGTCCGTTGCGACTCTTCAATGTCAGCACAAGAAATTAAAGATTTTGCAGGATTGTAAAAAATCAGCTAACAAGTTTTAAAATCACAAAAACGCTTTGTGAAGTACATAGATTTCTAGGATACAACAAAAATGTTGTATCCTTTTTTCGCAAAGAAATACCAAAGACAAAAATAAAAAACGTTGATTTAACAACGTTTTACCAAGGAATTCAAAAGAATGCAAAGGAATAATGGAGCCGGTGGGAGTCGAACCCACGTCCAAACACCTGCCAACATATTTGTCTACAACCATAGGTTATGTATTAGTTTAACAGTCCCTCGACACATAACTCAAGCCTAGAAACTGCGAGTCTATCAATCTCTTATCAAGCCGCTAGACAAGACTCAATCGTATCTCGCTAATAATAAGACCTGTCATTGAACACGAGCAATCCAAATCGGGTCACGCCTGCTGGTTTTTAGGCAGCTAGAGCGTAAGAAGTGTTATTTTTTGCAGTTATATTTAACTGAGCGTTTACGTCGCCACACGAGTCGCAAAATATGCCTCATAATGCCTGTCGAATCCGTAACGACCCCAAAAGACAATAAAACAATTATACCTTATCTAACTCAAAAATGCAAAAGAGAAAGCAACTAACTAAAAAAGATAGTCTTTCAGGGCTTTGGTCAAAACCTGATAACCAGTAACACTAAGGTGCAATCCATCAGTTGTATATTCTTTTTTTAGTTGACCTTCTTGGTCTATCAAACTATCAAAAACTGGCAAAAATTCCACCTGCATATAGGCAGAAGCAAGCTCTTGATAGGCGTGATTCCAGTTCTGAATTTTTTCATTCGTGCGAATATAGACTGTCTGCTTGTACTCCTCTCCCTCATTGACTGGCAAAATGGAAAGCAATTTAATCTCAGTCAATGGATAATCGCGAGAAATGGATTGAATGATAGCTTCGAGATTATTAAGAGCCTCATTCACAGGCACATCTTTTCCGATATCATTTGTCCCAATCAGAAGGACAATTTTATCTACTGCTCCACCGTACAGATGAGCATCAAGGTTCTTTAGCAACAGCCCTGTCTGATAGCCACGAATTCCACGATTAACAATCGTCTTCGAAGCCCCAAACAACTCCTGTAGAGGGTAATACTCAACAATGGAATCCCCAATGAAAAGGATATCAGGCTCTAGAACAGAAACCTGATTTAAGTGACGATACTTGGTTTGGATTTTTCCTTGTTCCTTTAGGAGCCAATTTTCTAATAACTGTACTGCCACTTCATTCTCCTTTTTCTAACCAGTTTTCCAAGACTTGATAAACTCCTCCTTGGCTATTAGCTGGCGCTAGAGCAGTAGCCACAGCTTTGGCTTTATCATCAGCATTTTCCATCGCATAGGCAATTCCAGCCATTTCAAGCATTTCAACATCATTTTCACTGTCACCAAAAGCCATGATTTGTTGGGGGTTCAAGTCCCAGCGCTTGAGTAATTCTTCCAGGCCCCATGCTTTATGAATCCCAGCTTGGAGAATATCAATACAACCATAGCCACTCGAAACAGCCCGAACACGGCCATCAAAGAGGTCATTAATCTCTGCCAAGACCGAACTCAAACGCTCCTCACCAACAACCATGCTCATCTTGAGAACCCCACCAAAGAGGTCAGAGGTTAACTCATCCACAAAATGCATCCGTTGGTAGAATTTTTCAATCATTTCTGGAGTCATAAAACTTTCAAGATCTGTAAAAATCGTACCTTCTTTGACGAAACCACCCTTCATCCCCGTTACAACAAACTGGTCCTGACATTCTCGACCCTTGAAATGAGCCAAAGCCTTATCAACAATGGCATCATCCCAAGTCTGAGCCTGAATCAGTTCATTGTTTTCAAAAATACGAGCACCATTAGCAACCACCAGAACCACTCGATTCACCAAGTGCTCCAGTAGTTGCCTCATGCGGTGAATTTCATTCCCCGTCGCGATGACAAAACGAATACCCCTCTGATCCAACTGATCTAAAATCTTTTCCAGTCGTGGGAGATCAAGCTGGCCTCTAGCATCCAGCAAGGTCCCATCCATATCTGTCGCAATTACTTTAATCGTCATTTTCTTTCCTCTGGATTTAAGCTAGTCCCACTTCAATCCCACATGTTCATTCATTTCTTTATAAGCTGTATCAATTCGTTCCTTAGTCGCTTCATCTAACTGGTCACGATGACTACCACCCTCGATAAAATCTTCTAAGATGTAGGTTTGGTAAAGGTAGAGTGGATAACCTTCTGGAGAATAGGTTCCTTTTGGTGTACGGTTTACCCAAGAAGGATGCGCTTTGGCAGTTTCGATTGTCGTCTTACCGGCTTTTTTCTTAATAGTCACATCCATGAGCACGCCACGTTCAGTCCACTTAGCATTTTCTACCCCTTCCATGGTCTCAATTCGTTGATTTGAAATGAAGTTCCCCATTGAATAGATAATGAGTTTCTTGTCCCCATCTTTTTCAACCGTTTCAGATGGTTCAACTACGTGAGGGTGACCTCCAAATATAATATCTGCTCCCCAATCAATCATCTTGTGATATAAAGCTTTTTGCTCTTCAGTCGGTTCTATGCGATACTCAACACCCATTTGTGGCATGATAATGGTAATATCTGCTTCCTTTTCCGCCCGTTCAATTTCAGACTTCATTTTATTCTCATCTAAATCTGAAAGATAGTGATTATAATCCTCCTGAGAAATATTTTGCTCAATTCCATTAAATCCATAAGAATAAGCCAAAAGTGCAACCTTGATACCATTCACTTCCTTAATGACCAGCGGAGCCTGATCACGTGGCTCGTGTGTATAAACTCCAATTGGAGTGATTCCAGCCTTCTCAATAATATCGGCCGTTGAAATAACTCCCTCAATTTGCGAATCCAAAATATGATTATGAGCCAAATCTAGAACATGATAACCTGCATCCTTAATAGCATCCATAACTTCAGCAGGAGCATTAAAGAGAGGATAACCTGCTAAATAATGATCCTTATTAATGGTCCCTTCAAAGTCACCAATAGCTAAGTCTGCTTGCTTAAGCCAAGGTGTCACATACTCAAAATTCTCATGAAAATCATAGGTTCCATCATCCTTTTTTGCTGAAAAGTAAAGAATATCATGATAAAGCAAATCACCATGAGCCATAATTCTAGCAGTTTTTTCCTCTTCCTGCTCCTGAGACTCTTTCTTAGTTCCTTCTTGATAAATAGTATCTCGTTTTTGACTGGTCAGAGGCAGGCCTTGGAAACTTTCAAACAACAAGACCAAGCCCATTGATAAAGCAACTGCTAGCAAAAGTATCGCCACAAATCCCTTATTACTCCACTTACGATAACTCCTAAAAAAGTTTACAAACCCCCTCATAAAACGAAAAGCTGAACCACTCTGATTTCTATCTTGTCTTCTTTGCATCTTCATTCTCCCTACTTTCTTATGCAAGCCTTTTCTTTTTATTATATCACAGATAAGAAATTCTTTCACAACTGAATCGAACCTGCTAGGTATTTTCTATATAAGCTTAATGCCGTAATGCTTTCAATCCTTGTCATTTTGTGATATCATGTAGAGGTAATGAAAGGAGAGAAAATGTCTGCTATAGAACGTATTACAAAAGCTGCTCACTTGATTGATATGAACGATATTATCCGCGAGGGGAACCCAACTCTACGCGCAGTTGCTGAGGAAGTTACTTTCCCCCTATCTGATCAGGAAATCATCCTTGGTGAAAAGATGATGCAATTCCTCAAACATTCCCAAGATCCTGTCATGGCTGAAAAATTGGGACTCCGCGGTGGGGTTGGACTGGCTGCTCCTCAATTGGATATCTCAAAACGCATTATCGCTGTTTTGGTACCTAATATTGTCGAAGAAGGTGAAACTCCACAGGATGCCTACGACTTGCAAGCCATTATGTACAATCCAAAAATCGTCTCGCACTCTGTTCAAGACGCTGCTCTTGGTGAAGGAGAAGGTTGCCTGTCTGTTGATCGTAACGTGCCTGGCTACGTAGTTCGCCATGCCCGCGTTACTGTTGACTACTTTGACAAAGATGGGGAAAAACACCGTATCAAACTTAAAGGTTATAACTCCATCGTTGTTCAGCATGAAATTGACCACATCAACGGAATCATGTTTTACGATCGTATCAATGAAAAAGACCCATTTGCAGTTAAAGATGGTTTACTAATTCTAGAATAAAGAAAATCCCGTTGCAAGACGGGGTTTTGTGTTATAATAGAGACATGAAAACAAATGATATTGTCTATGGCGTCCACGCCGTTACCGAAGCCCTCCTTGCAAACACTGGCAACAAACTCTACCTCCAAGAAGATCTCCGAGGTAAGAATGTTGAGAAAGTCAAGGAACTAGCTACAGAAAAGAAGGTATCCATTTCTTGGACTTCAAAAAAATCCCTCTCTGAGATGACTGAAGGTGCTGTCCACCAAGGTTTTGTTCTACGAGTGTCTGAATTTTCCTATAGCGAATTAGAACACATCCTTGCCAAAGCACGCCAAGAAGAAAATCCACTTCTATTGATTCTGGATGGCTTAACTGACCCTCACAACCTAGGATCCATCCTGAGAACAGCCGATGCGACCAATGTTTCAGGTGTCATCATTCCCAAACACCGTGCTGTCGGAGTTACTCCTGTCGTTGCTAAAACGGCCACAGGTGCTATTGAACACGTTCCGATTGCCCGAGTAACCAACCTCAGTCAAACTCTAGACAAACTCAAGGATGAAGGCTTCTGGACCTTTGGAACAGATATGAACGGTACTCCGTGCCACAAGTGGAATACAAAAGGGAAAATCGCCCTCATCATCGGAAACGAAGGAAAAGGTATCTCTAGCAACATCAAAAAACAGGTTGATGAAATGATTACCATTCCTATGAATGGACATGTTCAAAGCCTCAATGCCAGTGTTGCTGCAGCCATTCTTATGTATGAAGTTTTCCGAAATCGCCTATAAAAGAGGCTGGACAAAAACTAACTTCTAACTAAAAGCACACAGTGATTTTTAAATAACTGATTTGTAGATTGAATTCTTGGACAATTTTGTAAACCCCATGCTCATTAAGATGAATCCAAGTTCTACTACACTGGCCTACTTGTCTCTAACACACACTCTGAGCACGCCAAAAATATTCTCTAATTTGCGAAAAACGAGATCAGTTGCCCTCCTCCATTTGACATAGATACTAGATTCTTCTTCGATATATCATGTGTTCTGAACGAAGTTTCCTAAAGAAATTCTAATACTCAATGAAAATCAAAGAGCAAACTAGGAAGCTAGCCGCAGGCTGGGCTTAAGTACGGCAAGGTGAAGCTGATGCGGTTTGAAGAGATTTTCGAAGAATATAAGTTGTATCATAACAAATTGATTTCTGAGTTCCTTATATAAGAAAATGAGCATATCCAACTGCGAGAATGCTCATTTTTTAGGATTGTATAGGCAAATTTTACATATGTTTCAAACGCTCAATCCGTTCTGAGATAGGTGGGTGGGTATAAAATAGTTTTTGGAATCCTCCCCCTTTTTTGGGATCATTGATATAAAGTGCACTGCTGGCATCATCGACAGGACGACTCATCGGTTTACTATTATCCAACTTACGTAGAGCATTAATCATCCCTTGAGGATTGCGGGTCAACTCGACACTGGAAGCATCAGCTAGAAATTCCCTCTGACGAGAAATAGCTAGTTGCACCAAGGTTGCAGCGAGAGGTGCCAGAACAATAGCTAGTAGTGAAACCACGAGCATAATGATTTCTAAGCCATTTCCATCTCGATCATCGTCACTTCGTCTACGACCTGCGCCACCCCACCACATCATACGACCTGCCATACTAGAAAGCATGGTGATAGCACTAGCGAGAGCGACAGCAATAGTCGAAATACGGATATCGTAATTACGAATATGACTAACCTCATGTCCCATAACAGCTTCTAGCTCCTCGCGATTCATGATAGCAAGGAGACCTGACGTCGCAGCAACCGCCGCATTTTGAGGGTTAGAACCTGTCGCAAAGGCGTTTAAGGCTGGATCATCAATGATGAAAACACGGGGCATAGGAATCTGAGCGACCATAGCCATATCTTCCACTACATGGTAGAGGTCTGGTGCCGTTTGTTCATCAACCTCACGCGCTCCATTCATGGACATGACAATCTCTGTTGATTGAAAAATCATGGACAAGGCATAGATAAAGCCGATAATCAGTGCGATAATCAAACCACCAAGCCCAGATCGCATAAAAAGGTAACCAACCGCATAGCCAACCAGAGCTAAGAGTAGGAAAAATACCAGCAACAAAATCCAGGTTTTTCGTTTATTGCTTGCAATTTGATCAAACAACATTTTAGTCACCTAAACCGCTAAAATCAACTTTAGGAACTGCCTTTTCCTCTTCTGGTGTTTGAAGGAAATCTGCTGCTTTAAATCCAAACATTCCAGCGATAATATTGCTTGGAAAAGTTTCTAATTTTACATTGTAGTTGCTGACAACACTGTTATAAAGTTGACGAGAGTAAGAAATTTTATTTTCTGTGTTTGTCAACTCCTCTTGCAATTTAACAAAGTTGGCACTAGCTTTCAAGTCTGGATAGCTTTCTGCAACTGCAAAAATACCTGAAACTTGACGAGTGAGGGCATCACTAGCTTTCATAGCTTCTGCTGGTGAAGTCGCTGCTGCCACTTGGTTACGCAGTTCTGCCACCTTTTCAAGGGTAGAACCTTCATATTTGGCATAACCTTTTACAGTTTCAATCAAGTTTGGCAAGAGGTCATTTCGACGTTTCAACTGAACATCAATCTGACTCCAAGCCTCCTTTGTTTGCATACGATTCTTAACCAAACCGTTATAGCTAACAATCACAAAAATAACAACAAGAGCCAAAACTCCAAGAATAATCCAAGTCATGATATAAGTCCTTTCTACTTTTAGGTTAGTACCAGTATATCAAATTTTTTATGATTGTGGTAAAATAAGATGATACTAAAGAAGGAAATAACTATGAAACCAGAAACATTTTACAACTTGCTGGCCGAGCAGAATCTTCCACTTTCGGACCAGCAAAAAGAACAATTTGAACGTTATTTTAAGCTCTTGGTCGAGTGGAATGAAAAGATTAATTTAACAGCCATTACGGACAAGGATGAAGTTTATCTCAAACATTTTTACGATTCGATTGCACCTATTCTGCAAGGCTTGATTCCCAATGAAAATATCAAATTGCTTGATATTGGAGCCGGGGCAGGATTTCCTAGTCTACCAATGAAAATCCTCTATCCTCAGTTAGATGTGACCATCATTGATTCTCTCAACAAGCGCATCAACTTCCTCCAACTTTTAGCTCAAGAACTGGATTTGGACGGTGTCCACTTCTACCATGGACGTGCAGAAGACTTTGCCCAAGACAAGAACTTCCGTGCTCAGTATGATTTTGTAACGGCTCGTGCGGTTGCCCGTATGCAAGTCCTATCTGAATTGACAATTCCTTACCTTAAAGTTGGTGGCAAACTATTAGCACTCAAGGCCAGCAATGCGCCTGAGGAGTTACTTGAAGCTAAGAATGCCCTCAACCTCCTTTTTAGTAAAGTCGAAGACAATCTAAGCTACGCCCTACCAAATGGAGATCCGCGTTATATCACAGTGGTAGAAAAGAAAAAAGAAACGCCCAACAAATACCCAAGAAAGGCTGGCATGCCAAATAAACGCCCGCTTTAAATTTTTTAGTAAAAAAATATTTACAAAGTTTGTAATTTCTGCTATACTATCACAAGCAAAGGTTTTTAATGTCATCCCGTGAGGTGACGAAGACGCAGAAATATTTGAAACTCTTTAAAGTCTAGATTTTAAAGAAGTCTTACTCTGAGGGCCTATTGCTGTAAAATAATGGGCTCTTTTTTGATGCCCAAAAGTGAGGTTTATATGAAACAAGAATCAACTGTTGATTTATTACTAGACGTTGACCAACGTCCTTCGGCTGGAAAAGGAATTCTCCTTAGTTTCCAACACGTTTTCGCCATGTTTGGGGCGACTATCTTGGTACCATTGATTTTGGGAATGCCTGTATCTGTTGCCCTTTTTGCTTCAGGTGTTGGAACACTCATCTACATGATTTCAACTGGTTTTAAAGTTCCAGTTTATCTAGGTTCTTCATTTGCCTTTATCACAGCAATGTCACTTGCTATGAAAGAAATGGGTGGTGATGTATCTGCTGCTCAAACAGGGGTTATCTTGACTGGTTTGGTCTATGTCCTTGTGGCTACAAGTGTTCGTTTTGCAGGTACAAAATGGATTGATAAACTCTTGCCACCAATCATCATCGGTCCTATGATCATCGTTATCGGTCTTGGACTTGCAGGTTCAGCAGTTACTAACGCTGGACTTGTAGCGGACGGAAATTGGAAAAATGCTCTTGTAGCGGTTGTTACTTTCTTGATTGCTGCCTTTATCAATACTAAAGGAAAGGGCTTCCTACGAATCATTCCTTTCCTCTTTGCCATTATCGGTGGTTACCTCTTCGCACTAACTCTTGGCTTGGTGGATTTTACACCAGTTCTGAAAGCTAACTGGTTTGAAATTCCTGGTTTCTACTTGCCATTTAGCACTGGTGGTGCCTTTAAAGAATACAATCTTTACTTTGGTCCAGAAACCATCGCCATCTTGCCAATCGCTATCGTAACAATTTCTGAACATATCGGAGACCATACTGTTTTGGGTCAAATCTGTGGCCGTCAATTCTTGAAAGAACCAGGTCTTCATCGTACTCTTCTTGGTGACGGTATCGCAACTTCAGTTTCTGCCTTCCTTGGTGGACCAGCCAATACAACTTACGGAGAAAATACAGGGGTTATCGGTATGACTCGTATCGCTTCTGTCTCAGTTATCCGTAACGCTGCCTTCATCGCAATTGCCCTTAGCTTCCTTGGTAAATTCACTGCCTTGATTTCAACCATTCCAAATGCTGTACTTGGTGGTATGTCTATCCTTCTCTATGGAGTTATCGCAAGTAATGGTTTGAAAGTCTTGATCAAAGAACGTGTAGACTTCAGTCAAATGCGTAACCTAATCATCGCAAGTGCTATGTTGGTACTTGGACTTGGAGGAGCTATCCTTAAACTCGGTCCAGTTACCCTTTCAGGTACTGCCCTATCAGCCATGACAGGAATCATCTTGAACTTGATCTTGCCATACGAAAATAAAGATTAAGAGACTTGACACAGAAAGAGAATGAACAAAAACGAGCTTCTCTTTACTAACCCCAAAAAGTTGCACAAATAATTATTGAAAGGATTTAGTTCTGTACTGCACAGGACTAAGTCCTTTTATAATAAAATGAAGCAAAACAGTACATAATGTGGTATCGTCAATTGAAACAAGGACAAGATAAAAGAGCCTCAAAAAAAGGTATTGCAACTTGGCAATACCTTTTTTGAGGTGCTTTTTGAAAGCCATCAAATGATGACTTTTCAGAGGAAGCAAAAAACTGTTCCCTTTATATTCTAAACATTTAAATGTCTTTTTTAAACAGTTGGTTAAAGAAACCGTCTGTGTTTTTAAGAAGGGCTTTGAATACTTTGGATTTCAAATTCTCAGTATTTGAGTAGTTTCCAGCTTTCTTGAGGTCTTCTGTGACAGCTTTGTCGAATAAGGCTTTCAATTCGTTATAATTGTGAATGGTTTGTCCATCAATTGTAATCTCTGTGAATCCTTTTTCAGCTCTGGCTTTCACATCATGATACCAATGTTTCTTCCAATCTTCAAGGTTTAAGAATTGGTTGTTTGAAACTTTTTTGATAATGAAATCATCACCCAATCTACCCTGGTTTTGTTTATCCGCTTCACCTTGGTATTTACTAGATACATATCCGATAAATCCATTTTCATAGCCAAAGTAACCCCACATACGGAAAGCATTATGTTTGAAGGATAGAGAACCGGGGGCACCTGGACTCGTATTACCACCGTAAATACCCGCCATCATATTAACATTGACATAGGCTGTACCAAAGTCCTCTGGGTGGAAGACTTTATTGCCTGGATTTCCGTGAATGGTCATGAAATTATTATTTACCAAGTCATCGATGGTTTCCAGCTTGGTTGCTTTCTCAGCATCTGTCAAGTCACGCACTTTGTCCCATTGGTGAGGAGCACCTAGTTTATTTCTATCCATAGGTCGACGTGTTTCGCGGTCAATTTTCTTGAACCACTTACTATTGTCACCTTTAACCTTAGGAAGCACAGCTTCAGCTTCTGCATAATCAAGCATCATCATAGCTTCATTGTAGTTCTTCATGTAGTGGTCGATTTGGTCGCGTGTTTGAAGTTTGTCAGGGTCTGGATTATACCACTGGTTTCCATCATTTGGTCGATGGTAGGCCATGTTAATACCTAATGCACCATACTCACCATTTGTTGTTGACTTATCAGGAGTTTGTAACATACCTTGAGCAAAGGCTTCCAAATCCGTACCTTGACGATGGTTATGTCCTCCAAAGTAAGCTACACGGTCATTAATGTGTGTGGTTTCATGTGTGAAGGCAGAAATACCAAACTGGTCAAGCATATTGGTTACCATGAAGTATACTTGCTCATCTTTCCACGGTTTTTCGTAGATTTTTGCCATCGCTCCCATAGCTCCATTAACTTGATGCCAACGGTCAGTCGGGCCGAATAGTTCACGAATAGGAGATACCACGGCTCCACCTTTTCCATAACCTTGACGATTTGCATCTTTAATTCCTGCATAAGATTGATTATCCCAAACAGGTGTTGGCACCATATATTCGCTCTTCAAAAGTTTGTTACGAACACTTGGAAGAGCTAAACGAGACCAGAAATCTAAGTAAGTTTGTTGCGCTTTAGCGACTTCATCAATACGTTTCTTCAATTCCTTACGTTCTTCTTCAGTGTTCTTACCATATTTCTCAAATGAGCTATAAGCCATCGTGTTATAGGTTGAAATCATAAAGATATGGGCTTTCTTCAAGTTGAGCAATGGTAAAATCATACGACCGTGAACGTCATTGTTTAAACCGTCAAATACACGATGTCGCTTATCTTTAAAGGCTTCTGTGCTTGTTTCAGGTTCTACTACATAAACGTTTTTCGCAGAATGAATAAACCAGTCATTCAAATCTTTATCTTCTGTAAACAAACGCATGTTATAGTCTAAGAAGCTACGTAAATCACCTTTACCAGTTGAACCAGCAATCACTTCTTTGTAGGCATCTTGTGTACGATCACCTTTCAAGAAATGCTCTCTTGACCCAATTTGAATCAAACGGTCGATGACACTTGGTGTTTTACCATAAAAATCAGGTTTGAACATCATCATATCCTTGATACTCAAATCACCATATTTGATATCATAGTAACGATTAAGATAAGTTAGACCCATCATGATTTTAGCTTTGTTATCTTCTACTTTCTTGAGTAGCGATTTCATCGCGGCATCATCACCGTTCAATTGATGGTCTTCATTTTCGATCAAGGATTTGACTAACTTATCTAGATTTTGCTTCACTTCGGCAAAACTTTCTTCTAAGTATAGATTACGAATATATCCATCTTTACGAGCATCTGTATTTTCTTCTGCCTTCTTACGTATATCCATTAACGCGCGTACTTCAGCTGAAATTAGGTCAACACTTGAAAGTCTTTCTTTCACATCTGCAATCAGTTTGTCTCGATTTTTAACAACCATATTTGGTGTATAGACAATGTTTTGACCTGCTACATCATATTCTTTTACTTGAGCTACTTTAGAATCAGCTTTAGCGGTAACTACCATTTCTTCTTTAGTGCCATCCGCATAGTGAACCATAATCTTATCAATATCTGATAAGTCCGTCACAAACTGACCATTCTTCATACCTGTTACAGATAACACCTCTTTAGTCATTAGGTTTGAACTTGTAGCCAATCTGTTACCTTGGTTTACAATCCATTCTTTATTGTAGAAGGGCTGTAGTTTCTCAATGTTGTGGTATGCCTGCTCACGCGTTGCGTCATAATCTTGAGTTGTTTTATACTCATTATCACGAGTTGTTAGGTTGTTAAGTCTATTCACAAGAGGATCTGTGATTTCATACTTATCAGCAGTGATATTGAAGGTTGCGATACGTTTATCAGCTTCAGATTGATCTACACCCTGAATTTGTTTTGAACGTTCATATGAAACATTGCCTGACGCAACATCTTTCACATATACATTGTTCTTGAAGTAATGGAATCCAAAGTCTGGGTCGCCCGAATCCACTGAACCGGAACCGTACATGATTTCACCATTGTTTACTTTCATCATGCTGATGTTGTTTTCAACCCATCCCCAATTGTAGTTATCGTGAATGAGTCCACCGCTTTGGTTATTTGTTTTGAGAGTCATGGATCCTTTAACAACGGATTTAGTCAAGTGACCTTTTTGTTTTACATCCATAGGGTTTACACCGTGGTCGATTTTCGCAATCAGTCCACCGAATTTGGCGTTGTTTGCCTTAATATTTGCATCTACATAAGAGCTATCAACATTACTTCGCCAACTTTCGCTGACAAGTCCACCAGACCACCAACCTTTGTTACCCACACTTTCGATTTTACCAATGAAAGCAACATTGCGCATGATGGATTCGTCAAGTTTGTTCACCATACCCGTCACATCATTGTTACCAACAACTTGGCCAGTCACTTTGATATTTTCTATTGTTGAATTCTTAAAGTTTTCACCGAGTGGTGCTGTTCGGTCAGCCCAAGGCATGTTTATGTTTACATTACCCAGATTAATGTCATGGATGTGAGCATTTTCAGCTCTTGCAAATAATGGCCGTGCTAGATTATGGATAGTGAAGTGATTACTTCCATCACTCAATAATTTTCCTTTGAACACATTCGTCACATATGATTTGTTCGGGGTTGGTGTGTTAGTTGCATTTAAGTCAGCCCCAAGTTTAAACTCACCATCAGGTTTTTTCTGCATATCTTCAATGAGTTCTTTGAAGTTGTAATATACATTTCCAACCTTTGGTCGTGGTTTTTCCATGTAATAAACGTACTCATTTCGTATCTTACTTGGATCAGTATGCTGAATAAGGTCAACAGCTCTTGCGGTTACTTTGTAGAGAACTTGGCCAGCCTGATTAATCTCTTCGATTTTATCAACTGCTAAACGAGTCACTTTGTTATCCCGAGAAGTCACTTTGAGATAGTATTTTTCGGTCTCTGTTGGTGTCTCAGTCAGGAAGTCGTTCAATGTTTCTGTTCCATCTTCTTCAACTTTTACAAGATTTGTTGAGGCAATGTTTTTCAACTCAATTTTTTTCAAATCCAAGCGAAGTGGCTTCTCTTCTAATGTTGCAGTCTCTTCTCCCTTACCACGGTCATAGGTCATAGTGGTTTCTATCTTATAGTCCTTGTAGAATTTTAAATCTTCTACCTGCTTATTTAATTGCTCTGAAGTTAAATCTACTGTTTTGACAATTTCATTTCCATCTTTAATTGTCGCAGTAATTTTATTGATCTTGACTCCATCTGCATTAACTAAATGATAAGAAAGATTTGCGGAGCGGTCTAATACATTTGTATCTGTTCGTTCCAAAGTCAAAACGGGAGCTGTTTTTTCTTTAGGCTTTTCTTTTGTACCTTTTACAAGAATTTTAGGCTTCATTTCTTTTAACACAGTTACGGTTTCAACTGGTTCACTGATTTTTTTGCCATGTAACTCTTCATAGCTAGTAACAATTTGACGTTCGCCATCCTCACCAACTTGTTTAACAGAATCATCGCCTATAAATTTGGTAGAATCAGATTCTTCTATAGTCGTTTTAGGAATAGTCTCTGTACGAATGTCAGTGTGTAAAGAAGGCAACTCTTCTCTTTCTGGTGCAACTTCTGAAACTGTAGATATTGGTTCAGTATACTCTGGAATGTCAATAACAGGTGGCTCAATCAAGTTTCCGTTTTCATCTACTCCTGTGGTGCTTACAGGTTCCGTGTATGCTGGTTTTTCATGAACTTCTGGTTCAACAAGATTACCGTCAATTGGAGCTGTATATTCTTGTTTCTCATGAACTTCCGGTTCCCCTTTATCAGTCACAACAGCTTCTGGTAACGCTGGCTGAACTTCTGGTTTCCCTTTATCAGTCACAACAGCTTCTGGTAACGCTGGCTGAACTTCTGGTTTCCCTTTATCAGTCACAACCGCTTCTGGTAATGTTGGTTGAACTTCTGGTTCCCCTTTATCAGTCACAACCGCTTCTGGTAATGCTGGTTGAACCTTAGATTCGCCTTTCTCTGTCACAACTTTGGGTTGCTCAACTGGCGAAACAGTTGATGCCGGAGAAACCGACAAAACAGTTCTATCATCAAGCTCCAGGTAACCAACATATCTGTAACCAGAAATTTGCAACACACCATCACGACCAGACTCATGAATGTTAGTATTCAAATTAAGTGCTGAAGTAGTTGATAGTGTAACTAAACCTGTCGCCCCTACAATCAAAAATGTAGCTATTTTTTTATTTCTCTTATCTTTTGTAATAACTACAACAATACTAGCGATGGTCAATAAACCAAATACAGTCATAATAGATTGAGAACTTCCTGTGTTTGGTAATGCGTCTTTTTCATAAATCAAGGCATATGACTCTTTTGATTCATCAGGAGTACCTGATTTCAGGTGAGCACGTTCATTTTGCGTCAAATTAGCATAATCCAAGTAGTGATATGTGGATGCCCCCACAACTGAGGGTGCAAATAAAAGACTCCCAAGAAATACTGAACCAACAATACCTTTTATTTTCCGAATGGAAAATTTATCTTTTTTTAATAATGACAATTCTAATCCTCTACATTTGCTTTTTATTTCCTAATAGTAAATACTATTTTTTATTACCAAAAATTGAACTTCTAAAATCATCGGTTTGGTCAAGATAAGCTTTAAAAATCGCTCTCTTCAACTTATGAACCGCACTGTCAGTCTCTGGATTATAGTTATCCCAATGAGTTCCTTCTGCATCCTGACGGACAGCAATATCCATTAAACTCTGTAAATCCTCTATCCTACTAGTAGTTTTTCTTGCAAAGGAAGTCCATGGCTGTGTTGTATCATTAAAGGTAACTTTGTTCAATTTATTGAACTTAGTTTGACGCTCTGTATACATAGCTTTTTTAAAATCACTCCAAGTGTGGTATTGTCCATTAAATAATTTCTGAAGTACCAATTTATCTGTCACTAACCCTTTTGTTTTACCATATGAGCTAATCGTTTTATTATTTTCCCTAGCATCGGGTTCAAATTGATTTGAAATATATGGTACCATACCATCTTTAAAGCCTTTAGCAGCTAATAGTTCATATGCCATACGACGTCCCATTAGATCACCAGGCGTTCCGTCATCATTACTTAATGCTGCATAAATCGGCGCAAATAGTTTTATAGTAAAATAGCCATTTCTTTCGTATGTTTTTGACGCATATTCCCTAGACGAAATAATATTATTATCAATCAAATCATTGAATGAACGTAGTTTTTTAGCTTCTTCTACTGTTAGATCTCTGACAACATTTGTTGCATATACGTTATTTCCATCTGGATCCTTGACGAATACATTCTCAATTTTTCTCAGTGCAGTCATTTTCTCTGAAT
The DNA here is from genome assembly GCF_002860905.1 of Streptococcus oralis subsp. dentisani. Classification (GTDB taxonomy): domain Bacteria; phylum Bacillota; class Bacilli; order Lactobacillales; family Streptococcaceae; genus Streptococcus; species Streptococcus oralis_BA. The sequence goes on from NZ_PKIG01000002.1 coordinate 343,345, forward strand.
TAGATAAATGTTGAATGATTGATTGTCCTTCAAGATATTCCAACATATAGACAACATCAAACATATTGTGGACATATTGCTTCAAATCATCTGCACTATTAAATCTCGTAGTTGGATCGAGTATTTGTAATCGTTCTCCTTCTTTGCTATCCGATTTTAAATGTTTCAAGATCGAGTTGATGGTGATGGTTGCGTCATTTGGATGGTCTGGTGCTTGCAATAAGCCTTTTGCGAAGAACTCTGGTCCCAAGCCACTTCTTCGACCATAGCCACCAAGGTAGATGTCCTGATCTGAATCGTGCGTCATCTCATGAGTATAAGTAATAGCTCCATCCTTATCTAACATACGATAACCCATATAATAAACGGCGTCACCGGTAGCATAAGCACCGTGTCCATTATGACCAACTTTATTTCCAACAGGACCAAAGAAATGTTTCATTGCAGGATTTGGACTATCAAAATCTGCTACTTCTGTAGCCTTTCCTTCAGTATTATCAGTTCCAAATTTATAGGCATCATAAAGCAAGATATTTCGGTAAAGCTTCTCACGCCCTTCCTTATCTAGAATACGATACCAATAATCATAGTGATCTCGTTGACGCTCTGCTGTTTCGTGAGCACTCTTTTCAACAAAGCTATTCAGATCACCACTTGATTGATGATCTTTATTACGATAGCGATCATAAGCACCAAAACCTAGACTAGAGATAGTTGAAATGACAAATACTGATCTTTCTGGCAAAGTTAGTAGAGGCAGTACCATGTTACGGTATTTCCAGCTGTCGCTAGTGATTCGATCATAGACGCCGATAGAGTACTTGCTACCAGCTTTTTCCTGGTTAGCCCTCACTTCTGGAATATTAGATTTTTCTTCAACGATTAAGGCTTTTGTCTGAGATTTAAACCAGTCATTGTTGCTTGTGTTTGGTAGAAAGACTTTTCGATAATTTTCAAGCGTGTTAAATAAATCTTTCGTTCCATAATGGCTAGCTAAACTAATAGCATAGGTATCAACGTTGTTCTTGGCAAGAAGATTATTAAATCCTGATTTACCTAACTCTATTAAGGTATCTAACGGAGAAGCATTTCCTTTGCCAAAGAAATCTAGATGGTACATTACAAGGTCTTTTGCACTCACTTTATCATAACTAAAGTTATACCAGCGTTCTAGGTAGCTCATACCAAGTAGTAAAGCTTCCTTGTTACGCTTGATTTTATCTATAATATAACCCGTCATCACTTGATTGTTTTCCACTAGAGCAGCATCCGCAGACAAGAGTTTTTTTAGACTTTCTTCAAGATGATCCTTCGTTTTAGCAAACTGGTCTTCTAGATATAGCTCGGTTAACTTAACTTCTGGAGAAATACCGAGTGTCTTTCTGATAGCCTCTGAGTGGTAGGACACCTGCTGCAATTCAGGTAAGACTTGCTTGATGATAGAGGTTTGGTCATACAAGAATTGGTTAGGAGTATAGAGAAGACCTGTATCTCCTAGGCTATATTCTGCTAGCTTGGCAAAATCAGTCTGATACTTGAGATCAAGCTTCTCAGATGAATGGTCCTTGTAGTGAAGCAAGAGTTTGTTTGCAGTCTGTTTGTTAGAAACAATATCTGTGATTACTTGATTATCCTTCATCATAACTGCAGACAAGAGTTCTTTTTGATATAAGAGACTATTCTCCTTGACCAGATTTCCGTATTTGACAATGGTTGCTTTATTGTAGAAAGGTAGCAATTTTTCAATGTTCTTATAGGCTAAAACGCGCTTATCTTGATAATTTGCTACCTTAGAAAAATCACTTTCTTTATTGCCACTTGTTGAAAGGGGCTCCACTGTTGGTGGGGTGAGAGGATTGATTTCTGCTTTCTTGCTTGCAATTTGAGAATCATCTAGCATCTTTCCTCTTTCTTCAAAGGATTCCTTGCTGACGACTTCATCATTTTCCAAGGCAACTTTGATAACTCTATTAGCTTTATTGCTGAATGTAGCTGTCACCTTCATATTGTTATAGTGGTAAGCGGTGATGGCGTTCCCGTTTGTTACATTGACATCGCTAAGAACATTGGTCAAGCTTCCAGCATGCTGTTCCTTACCAGAAGTTCGATCCCATAAATAGCCTGCTACACCAGCGACTTCTCCGAACTGTTTGACATTATTAATATCTCCCTCAGCATAACTATCACGGACATGTGCATCATTGTCCACAAGTCCCACAAGACCACCGACAGTCTGATCTGAACTATTTGCATTTGATGAAATGGCTATTGTAGCTTTGGATTTAGCAATAGACGCGTTTTCACCTGTCAAATGTCCAACCAAGCCACCAATATTGTAGGTAGCAGTTGTTTCATAGGTATTAATAATCCTTCCCTTGAAACTACTGTCAGTGATGGTTGATTGTTCGGACTTGGCAAGCAATCCACCAATACCACGTTCCCCAGCTAAGACACCGTCGACATGAACCTGGTTAATTTTTGTCCCATTTTTAGCTTCATTTGCCAGTGAACCGATATCATTCTTTCCTGAAATAGAGACATTTTTCAGGCTCAGTTTTTCTACTGTAGCATTACTTAAGTTGTTAAATAAAGGTTTTTTCAAATTATAGATAGCATAATGTTTGCCATCTTTTTCGCCAATCAACCTACCAGTAAAGTTGCCCTTAATATAAGACTTCGCATCAGACTCCAGTTCCATTTCGTTAGCATTCAAGCTAGCTGATAAATAATAGGTTCCACCAAGATTTTGGTTGATGGCATGAACTAGATTACTAAAGGAAGTAAAGTTTGTCGTTTCCTCTGTAGTCTTCTTAGCTAAATAGAAACTGAAATTTTCAACATATTTATGGTCTATCTCCTGCTGGAGTTTATCAACTCTCGCTGTAATTTTATAAAATGTGCGTCCATCTTTTAACTCCTCGGATATCGATGCAACCGGAAGGTAAACATCTTTAAACGCAGAAGATTTTACCTTTACAAAATAAGTATCTGGATTACTTGGAACACTGTCCAAAGAAACATGTTGTTTGTAAGTTCCATTCGTTTGATGACTATACAATTCAATATCAGAAACATTTCTTAATTCAAGTGTTTTTTCTGGATCTGTTTCTTTCGGCTTCTCAACGGGAGTTTCAGGTTTTAGTTGCTCAATATTCCCCTTGTATTCAGGAAGTGGATCTACCTGTTCTGGTTCTACTATTGCTCCGGCCTGTGGACCTGTGTATTCTGGTAGGGGGGCAATCTGCTCTGGTTCAACAATAGCCCCAGCCTGTACGCCTGTGTATTCTGGTAGGGGGGCTACCTGCTCTGGTTCGACAATAGCTCCAGCTTGTGGGCCTGTGTATTCTGGTAGGGGGGCTACTTGTTCTGGTTCTACTATTGCTCCGGCTTGCACTCCTGTGTATTCTTTCGGTGCTTCTACCTTCTCTGGTTCTACTATCGCTCCAGCTTGTACTCCTGTATATTCTGGTAGGGGGGCTACTTGTTCTGGTTCTACTATTGCTCCGGCTTGCACTCCTGTGTATTCCTTCGGTGCTTCTACCTTCTCTGGTTCTACTATCGCTCCAGCCTGAACTCCTGTATATTCTGGAAGCGGTGCTACCTGTTCAGGTTCTCCTTTATCACTTACCACAGTATCTGGCGACTCTGGTTGAACCTCAGTCTCACCTTTGTCAGTCACAACCGCTTCCGGTAGCTCTGGTTGGACTGCTGGTTCGCCTTTTTCAGTTACAACTGCTTCGGGTAACGCTGGCTGAACTTCTGGTTCACCCTTGTCTGTAACAACTGCTTCGGGTAACTCTGGTTGGATTGCAGGTTCAACTACTGCCCCTGCCTGTGGACCTGTGTATTCTGGTAGTGGTGCTACCTGCTCTGGTTCAACAATAGCTCCGGCTTGTGGTCCTTTATATTCTGGAAGCGGTGCCACCTGTTCAGGTTCTCTTTTATCACTTACCACAGTATCTGGCGACTCTGGTTGAACCTCAGTCTCACCTTTGTCGGTCACAACCGCTTCCGGTAGCTCTGGTTGGACTGCTGGTTCGCCTTTTTCAGTTACAACAGCTTCGGGTAACGCTGGTTGGACTTCTGGTACACCTTTATCTGTTACAACTGCTTCTGGCAACTCTGGTTGGACTGCTGGCTCACCTTTGTCGGTTACTACAGCTGCTGGTAGTTCAGGCTGAATTGCGGGTTCAACAATAGCTCCAGACTGTACTTCCTTATGTTCTGCACCAGTCTCAGGTTGTTCCTTTATAACTTGAGCTTTTTTAGTACCTTTTTCGACTATTCTTGTAACAGGCGCACTCATTGAAGTTGAAACAATTTCTCGTGAAACCTCTTCCTTGTTTACAGAGAATATTCTGACGATTTCAACTTTCTTACCTAATTTACCTTCTTGTTTTACTCTTACAGTTCCTTCAGCTAAATCAGGATTTTCTTGAATTTCTTCTTGAAAATCTATTTTTGTCTCTATAGTTTCGTCACGATATAAGAGTTCAGGTTTATTCAACTGGCCTGATAGAACTTCATCCTGTGGATTTAATGTATTTACCCCAGTCTTTTCTTTTGGAGAAACCTTCTCGTCTTTTTTCGTTTCTAGATTCTTATGTTCTGCTAATTGTTCTTGCGAATCTGAAGATTGTTTCTCTTCTTTTCTTGGATTCGTTAATTCTGTAGAAAGAGGTTTTTCAACTACTTGAACTTCTGTCGGCTTAGTTGAAGAAACAGGTGTTTGTTCCTGAATAGCTTGTACTGTTGATGGATTCTCTACAAAATTCGGTGTAACATTATAATCCACCTTTTGTTGTTTTGTAGGAGTGGCAACTGAACTCTTTTGATTACTTACTTCAGAATCAGAAGTAGTTTTTCCCTCTTTGATATATCCAATATATGTGTAACCTGAAATGTCTTTAGGAAGAGGCAATTTTTCTCCAGAGGTCAATTCATAGTCCGTATTGTAATTCAGTAAAAGATTATTTTCTAAAGCATGAGCCGATACAAGAACACCATTTCCTATTCCTGCAACCAATACTAAATGTAACACTGTTTTATTCTTAATTTTTTTCTTAGAAACGGCAAAAATTAAAATCCCCAGAGTAGCTAAGCTAGCACCAGCAACTAGGGTTTGCATATCATTCTTACTTCCAGTGTTGGGTAAATCTCCCAGTTGATTTTGGGAATTTAACTTATAAACAAGATAATAAGTCTCATCATCATTCTCCACGTATGTCGGAATATCATAAACGAGCTGATTCTTTTCTTCTGATGATAGCTCTGAATCTGTCACATATTTATAGTGAACTCCCGCAGTTTCCTGAGCATCCACAGATGAACTAGCTAATACAGACATAAAAAATAAACTCGAAATCGTCGCAGATACAAGTCCTACTGATAATTTTCTAAATGAAAAACGTTCTTGTTTTTCACCAAAATACTTTTCCATTATTCCTCCTTGAAATACAATTTATAAATGTTACAAAGACCTTTATTATATTAGTGTATTATCTATAAAAAAGGTAGTATACCTTAATTATACTCTTTATTTACCGAAAAGTCTTAAAATTGAGTAGTGTTTTCATACTTTGTTTTATATATAAAATACCAAGCAGTAGTTTTGTAACTCCCTATTATTTTTTTGGATAAAATGTAACCTACCATGGAATTTCCACGTTAGGTGTTACTCATATCAATAATCGTTCTAAAAATGGTTTGATGCAGTTGAGGAGAATTCCTTCTATCCAGCTTTCTTGTGCTGAGGATAGATGTTCTGTCTGAAGGCTTTCTTTTAAAAAGTCTCGGACTTGTTCTGGTGCGATTTCAAATTCAAAGGCTTTCATTTTATAGAAAAAGTCGATGAGATGATCTGACAGATATTCAGTTGAAAAGGGAACTTCTCCACTTTTTCGATATTCTAATAAGAGCCTAGAAAATCGGGCTTTTTCTTCAGGAAGCTCACGAAAATAGGAATTGAGGAGCCAGGTCTGCTTCTGTTTTCTTTCAATTGGATCTTGACCGGCAATTCGTTGATCTTTTTCCAGCTCTTTTTGGTATTGTTTGGCCTTGATAGCCCGTTCTGTTCGATTTTTACCAAAAAGAATTTTCTCCCACTTGCGTTCTTCTTGGGTTAGGGTTTCTGTAAAGCCAAAGTAATCCTGATAGGCACGCTCTGCTGGTCCCATGGCTAGAACCAGATTGTCTGCATATTGTTTGGCGATTTTATCCCTCTTCTTGCGCTCTTTCTCTGCCTGGATTCGGAGTTCTTGTTCGTAGTCAATTTTCTCCTTTCCTAGCTTGACAAGATAGAGTTGGTCATCTGGTTTGCCAAGTAAAAAGGGTTTGATACACTTTTCAAGGACTTCTTCCATACGAGCCTTCTTCTTGGGTTCTGCCTTGGTCCAACTTCCTCCCTGAAAGACTTCTAAGAAGAGCTGGTAGTCTTTCTCAGGTGAGAACTGATTGCCACGATTGGGTTTAAAAACACCTTTTTCCCAGAGCCACTTTAGAAGTCGCTCGTCAAAGTCACTTTTATTGACCTTGATTTTTTCCTTTTTCTTAGCTTTTCTGGTTAGATGTTCGACCTTTCTGAGCAGTTTTTCTTCCTCTTCCAATTGCTGGTCAAGGGACAATCGATGAAAATGACGAACACAGTCGCTACCAATTGGAAAGAGGCGTTGCCCTGTGACACCGTTAAAGAGTTCATAAGCGTATTTGATGGCATTTCCACAGACACAATTGCTACGGCCGATACCGTTAAAAATCAAGGAAACTTCATTCCATTCCTTGGTAGCTTGTTCCCAAGTATCAGCTTTTGAAGCCTGTAAAACCGCATCGTGCAGGGATTTTCTAACTGGAAGTGTCATGAGGTCTCCTTTCTAGATTATACTTTTACAACTTGAACCTCGTCTTTACCGAGTAAAATCAAGTATTTTTCAATATTTTCAATCGAATAGGCTCGAGATAAAGCCTCTCCGTATAGGGCTAACTGACCGCGATAACGGTCTATGAGTTGACTTGGTTCATCATAGCGGTCTGTCTTATAGTCGAACAGAATAATCCTATCCTCATAAAGCAGATAGCCATCAAGGATACCACGCACAACAAAGTCTTCCTGACTCTTTTGGTCTCGTTTGAGCATGGAGAAAGGTTGCTCGCGATAAAGATAGTTGGTATTAGCGAGAATTTCCTGACCGAGTGCTGTGTCAAAGAATGCAAGAATTTTAGCAAGATTGATCTTGTCCCTAACAGCTGGTCTGGTTTGAACTTGTTTGAGAGTTTCTGTCAGGCTAGCAAGGGTTGGTTGCTGGCTGAGGTCCATTCTCTGCATGAGTTCGTGGGTAGCACTACCAATCTCAGCTCCTGTTACCTTTTCTTTGGTTGAAAAATCTGGCAAATCAAAGTTGATTTTCTTGTCTACTGACTGGCCTTGACCTGCAATCTCAACACCTTCCATATCCATAACTGGTTCGTAGAATTTCTTGATTTGACTTGGGGTTTGAACACTTGGCAATTCAATAGCTGCGCGGTGAAGAGTATTATAAACTTCCACTTCTTTCAGCATTTCAAGAGCTTCTTTAATGGTTTCTGACTGACGATTGTCTGCTTGGGAGCTATCTTGGAGAGGGCTCTTGGTTTCCAATTCTCCGACGCTTTCTCTAGTCAACTGATCTTCACCAACAAAACGATAGCTAAAGTTGAGACGATCCTTTGCAAACACTTTGCTGATAGCCCAAATCCAATCTTGGAAATTCTTGGCTTGGAGTCTAGTAGTACTATTTAGTTTTCCATTTTTAGCTGCTGGGTATTCCTTGGCTTCCAGCTTTTCACCAGAACCCTTGCCGACAAGATAGAGCTTTTTCTCAGCCCGTGTCATAGCAACATACAGTAGACGCATTTGCTCAGAATAGCTTGCCAGCTGCAGTTCTTCCTCATTTTGCCTATAGGTCAGGCTAGGAATAGAGAGTTTGATAGTTCTAGGGTAGTGGGCTTCCACTGCTCCTGTCTCCATTTTGGCAATATATTTGACACCAAGTCCATTTTTACGGCTGAGAATGACCTCTGACATAGAGTCTTGCTTGTTGAAATCTTGATCCATATTGAGAATAAAGACGTAAGGAAACTCCAGCCCTTTACTCTTGTGGATGGTCATGAGCTCTACTGCATCTTTTGGCGGTGCGACAGCCACGCTTGCCAAATCGTGCTGGGCTTCTAAAACTTGGTTAATCATGCCAATAAAACGAGACAAGCCCTTGAAATTGCTCTTTTCAAATTGATCAGCACGCAGTGCTAGGGCATAGATATTGGCCTGTCTAGCAGAACCATTTGGCAAAGCTCCAACATAATCGTAGTAAAAACGGTCGTTATAAATCTTCCAAATCAAGTCATAGAGGGAGTGGGTTTTGGCATACAAGCGCCAAGAATCAAGAATAGTCATGAATTGGTTTAGTTTCTCAGCTAGAGCTGTATGAATCAAATTTTTCAGGCTTGTTGCCTGTATTTGAGCATTGACCAGTTTTTCATAGAGATTTTCTTGGACTTTATCCTCTGCTTTCTGAAGGGACAAACGTGCTAACTCGTCCTCGTCAAAGATAAACATTGGAGACTTCATAAGGGCAACCAAGGCGTAGTCTTGCAGGGGATTGTGAATGACACGAAGGGTGTCTAGCATGACTTGCACTTCTAGGGACTGGAGATAATTATTTTGCTCTCCGTCAATTTTGACAGGAATTCCGTACTCAGACAGGGCGAGAAGAATCTGGTCATTACGACTGCGACTGGAGGTCAGAAGGGCAATTTCTTTAAAAGCAACACCTTTTTCCTGATGAAGTTTAAGGATTTCCTTGATAATCAAGCGCATCTCACCAGTTAGTTTCGTTTCTGTTTGACTCTCTTCTTCCTCACCTGTGTCATTCTTGTCATAGAGGAGCAATTCTGCCTTGTTGTCTGGATTGGGAGTCAGATTGGTATTGGCAAAAACAAGTTGGTGCATGTTATCATAGTTGATTTCGCCGACCTCTTGGTCCATAAGGCGTTCAAAAACATCATTGGTTGCTGACAGCACTTCTGAACTACTACGGAAATTTTCCTTCAGGAGAATCAGCTTGCCTTCTTGGGGATTTTGCGCATAGCGTTGGAATTTCTCATTGAAAATCTGCGGGTCTGCCTGACGGAAACGATAGATAGACTGCTTGATATCTCCCACCATAAAGCGATTATGACCATTCGACAGCAATTCCAACATCCGTTCTTGAATGTGGTTGGTATCCTGATACTCATCGACCATGACTTCATGGAAGCGCTCCTGATAAGCCTCACGGACTTGCGGGAATTTCTCTAAAATCTCAATGGTGTAATGGCTGATATCAGCGAATTCAAAGGCATTTTCCTGGCGCTTACGTTCACGATAAGCCTCCACAAAATCGCTCATAAATGTTTGGAAAGTCTTAGCTAGTTCCCAGGTCTCTCCATGATAACGTTCTTGATAGTCGAGAATGGTTATCTGGCCTGACAGTTGTCCTAGTTTAGCAAACTGGGTCTTTCTCTCTTCGTTATAGGCATCGGCCAGTGGCTTCAAATCAGCCTTACGGCTGGCATTAGTCAGAGCTCGACCGTTTTTCTCTTTTGAAATGGCGACAACACGCGCAAGCACCGCTTGATAATCCTGACTATCCGACTCTTGATTTAAGGAGCCAATTTCATCCAGAATAAACTGGACATTTTCTAGATAAGCAGCCTTTGGAAACTCCTTGGCATCATTATCCAGATGATAACGGAAGAAACTTTCCAAGTCCCAAAGAGCTTGCTGGATTTGTGTGGTCAGTTTTTCTTTTTCACTGGTAAAATCAGCTTTTTCAAAGCCTTTTAGGAAAGACTCACTTAACCATTTCTGAGGATTGCTGGTAGATTGGAGGAAGTCATAGATTTTATAGACCTGCTGGCGCAGACCACGTTCATCCTTGCCACGCCCTGCAAAATTTTTCAGCAGATGACTAAAGGACTCTTTTTGTTTACCTTGGTAATGCGCTTCAAAGACCTCATGGAAGACTTCGTTTTTGAGAATGAGTTGCTCGCTCTGGTTTTGTAAAATACGGAAATTAGGCGCAATATCAATCAGATAGCCATGTTTGCCAAGGAATTTTTGTGTAAAAGAGTCCATGGTTCCGATGGCAGCGTTGGGTAGGTCTGCCAACTGGCGACCTAAGTGTTGTTTGAGGTCAACATCACTACTTTTTTGAATTTGTTGGCTGATTTTTTTCTCCAAACGTTCCTTAAGCTCTGTAGCAGCCTTGACGGTAAAGGTCGAGATAAAGAGTTGAGAAATTTCGACACCACGCGCTAACTGGTCCAGAATACGCTCGGCCATGACAAAGGTTTTACCAGAACCAGCCGACGCTGAGACAAGGATATTCTGACCAGAAGTGTAGATGGCTTCAATTTGCTCAGCAGTTTTCTTTTGTTCCTTGCTCGAGTGCGCTTCTGCTTCTTGCAATTTTTGAATTTCCTCCTCAGTTAAAAAGGGAATGGGCTTCATCGATTCAACTCCTCTCTTATTTTTTCAAACCAAGCTTGCTTGAGTTTTTCTCCGACCAGACGCTTGCCATCAGTGATGTCTAACTTCTCTAGGAAACGGGCTTGACCCAAGTGATAATTGGCTTCAAATCCTGTGATGGCTTGGTGTTGCTGAACATATGGGGCAATACTTCTGCCATTTTCGGTATATGGATTGATGGCGAACTGACCTGCTAAAATCTTCTCAGCTGCTTTCTTGTAAAGATGGGCATTGTAGTCCAGTAGGAGCTGGAATTCCTCATCTGTCAGCTGATTAGCCTTGTTTTTATTGTAAAACTCGCCCAAATGACTACTTTCTTTTTCTAAAAAGAGGCCTTGGTATTTCATTGACTTGCTAGCTTCTACTACTGCACCTGCCAGACTTTTAACGGCCATCAAAGATTGGACAGGCTCAGCCATTTCCAAGTACATAGCGCCGAAAAAGTTCTCCTCCCCTTCTCTTTTTAAGGCAGCTAGATAAGTTGGCAACTGGGAATTAAGCCCATTAAAGAAATGAGGAAATTGGAACTGAGTCAGACTGGATTTGTAGTCTACCACTCCTATCGCCCCATCAGCTTTCAATCGGTCAATCCGGTCAACCTTACCTCGTACAAATACACTGCGACCATTGTCCAATTGAATAAAGGCTTGGTCTTTTCCGCCAAAATTCGCTTCCTCTTTGATGGTTTCGATGGCTGGATTATGACGAAGAATATGGCCAGTCGTCCGTGCAACATCAAGCAGAACTTCCTTGGTAAACTGGGCTTCCAAACTTTCTTGATAAATGGCTTCAAATTCGCGTTCTTGACTGGTTTCTTGGATAGCCTGTTCCAAACGTTGATCAAAGGAATCTTCGTTAGGCAACTGCAAGGCTCGTTCAAAAATACGGTGTAAGAAATTCCCGTGACTACGGGCATCTGGACGCAGGCGCAATTCTTCTTGCAAGCCTAAAACGTAGCGAAGAAAATAACTGTATTCATTGCGGTAAAACTCCGTCAAACCGGAGGTAGACAGGTAAAACTCCTGATCAGCAGGATAGAGAGCTTGTAAGGTGTCCTTTGCTAAGGGTTTACTGCTTGGGCTGGTTGGGAAGGCTGGATTTTCCAGACCTTGCTGGTCTAACTTTTTACCCATGACACGCGCCAGCACCTTGACAAAGGTCAAATCTTGCTCCCTATCACTCGTCTCGCCCTGCTGGTGATAGGCAACCAGACTGGACAAAAGACTGTGATAGGACCCCATATCTTCCTTAGACAGCCCTTTGTGATTCATCCTTTTTTCTTTCCGCCTAAATCCAAAATGGACTAGCTCTTGCAGATAGGCTGACTCCTTACTTTCACTTTCATTAAAAAGGCTTGGAGCCGACAAGACCAACTTCTTACGCGCAGAATTGACCAAGGAAAGCATGGTATAGCGATTTTTCTTGAGGTTTTCACTGCTGGCAATCAGCAATTGACTCCCCTCTTCAGTCATTTGGTTTAAATTTTGTCTTTCTTCATCTGTCAAAAGGCTGGTATTCTGCGCGATTTTTGGTAAATTGTCCTGAGTCAACCCAATGGCATAGACAAAGTCAGCAGTCAGTGGTGCAATCAAATCGTAACTCTGCACCAGAATAGTGTCTACTGTTGCTGGAATGATGCGATACTGAGATAGACTCATCCCAGAATGAAGCAAGGCTAGAAAGTCCTCTAGATTAACTTGCGAACCAGCAAAAACAGTCGCAAATTGTTCTAAAACATGACAGAAAGCCTTCCAAACTTCGGCTTGTCTTTCCTGTTCTACAGCTTCCATAGTGGCTGTCAAATCTTGCAACTGCTTGGTCACCGCTCCCTCTTTTAGAAAGCTATTCCATTTTTGTAGGAGGTTTTCAGCCTTTTGTTTTCGGCTAGCAAAAAGAGTCTCAAGAGGTGTTAAAACACGCAGACGAAGAGTATTTAAACGTTCCAGATTAAATTTTCCATGGTGTGATTTGGTAAAGGTTTGCTGAAAGGCTGGCAAGCCATTGATACCAAGATAGCGGATATATTGCTCAAAAGCATCAATATCAGCCTGACTAAGGTCGGTATACAAACCTGTTCTAAGAAGGTTTATCAAATCCTCCTGACGGAAACGATAGCGTTTCAAAGCTAAAATAGACTCGACAAATTGTGTCAAGGGATGATGAGCCATGGATTCGCTTCTACCAAGATAGAAAGGAATCTGATACTGGTCAAAAATCGTTTTTAGAGATAATTGATAAGAAGCTACATCACCCAAGAGAATACGAAAATGCTTGTAGCTCAGGTCTGAGTTCTTATGTAATTTCTGACGAATGCTACGGGCTACTAGCTCCAACTCCTCCTTTTGCGTCAAACAAGACCAGATTTGTAAGTTTTCACGGTCCTTATCATCAATTTCCAAGGAAAGTTCTGAAAAGTCATAGGACGATTCCAATAAACGAGAGGCCTTATCAAAACTATCCATCTGCTCATGAGTTTGAGAACAATCCAGAGCAGGAGTTTGGTATTTAGAGGCTAGATGATGGAGAAACTCCACACTGGCTTGGTAGAGATTACCCTCGCTAAAAGGGCTAGTATAGGCTTTCTTACTAGCATAGGCTCCAATGATAATCTCAACACCCTTGCCATGAAGTAGGTCCACAATTCGCTCTTCCTCAGCAGAAAAACGGGTAAATCCATCAATGACCAAGGCAATTTGAGTGAAATCACTACTTACCTTGTCATTCTCAATAGCCTCAATCAAATGGGACAACTGACTTCCCTGAGTCAACTGCCCCTGATTGAGATAAGCCGTTATCTTCTCAAAAATCAAGAGTAAGTCTGCCCTCTTGTCCTCATCCGTCAAACTCTCCAAGTCTAAAAAACTCATCTGAGCCTTGGTCATCTCGTGGTAAAGATCAATCAACTGCTGGATAAATTGAGGATCCTGCTTGATAGCACCATAAACACGTAAGTCCTTAGGATCAAGTTCTGCAATGCATTTGTAAAAGGCCATCCCAAGACCAATATCATCAAGACTGGTCTTGGCAGGCAAATCATTCAAGATCAGGTAACGAGCCATCTGTGCAAAGCGCGTGACGGTAATCGCAAAAGAAGCCTGCTGGGACAAGCATTCCAGCACGGCACGTTCCTTTTCAAAAGAAAGAGAGTTGGGAGCGATGTAGAAGACCCGCTTGCCAGCAGCAACTAGCTCTTCCGCCTCTCTGGTTAGAATTTCAGTCAAAGAAGTCCGAATATCAGTATAAAGTAATTTCATCTCTGCCTCGTTGGAATTTTTCATTACCTTTTATTATACCATGATTAGCCACCCAAGTCTGAAAATAATCAGTTCTTGCTCACCTGTTGAAAAGAAAATGCCGGAAAGTTCCGACATTGTTTTAGTAAGCTAACTTCCTGAAAATAGGAGTAACCAAACATCCCAGAAGGCAGTGATATTGATGAAAATATGAACTAGTATTGGATAATAGATATTTTTAGTCATACGATACAATAGCGCCAAAATAAGCCCTCCGCTAGCATAAATGAAAAAAGCAAGAGGAGTTAAAGCGAAATTGATATGAATATAACCGAAAATAATAGCAGAAAGCAAGACATCTCCGTACCAAGGCGAGTTTTTGAAAAAGGTTGTCATAAGCACACCGCGATAAATCAATTCCTCAGCAATAGGGCCGATGAAGCAAGCTATGAGCAAGAAATAGGGTAATTCCTGTCTCCCTATCATTTCTATCGTTTCATTCAAAGAAATTTGATTTGAAGACGAGGGTATGAAATAAGACAAGAGGAAGTCCGACATATACAAAATGATGTAGCCCAGTAAAAGGTAGATAAAGTACCTCAACTGCCACTTGAAATGAAAAGTCTTCTTTCCTGCAAAAACTAGTAGATAGATGACTGCTGACAAAAGAACACCACTTTCCAGCAAAAGCAGAATCTGAAAAAACTCACGATTTGCTGGTAGATAAGGCTTTGCGAGATGATTGAAAAGCCTCCAAAACCAAGTTGATTTGTAAAAAATTAAGGATAATGCTAGTAAAATCTGAATAATTCGTTTTTTCATATTAAATCCTCTGTTTTCCTTGGCTAGATTATTGAATAGAATGGTTTACTTAACTGTATAACAAGTTTAGTATAGAATATCTTTTCAAAATATACTCTTCAAATCATAAATTGTCATCAAAACATCCTAAACTGTAAAATCAATTACCCCCTAACCTTTTACCATTATCTTCTCTAACAAAGGAAGACCTATGATTAAGTTACCAACCTTTTATATATGTGGATTCCTCCTAAATGAAGCCAAAGCCCCTCAAAAAATCAGGTGGTTTATTTAGCCTGAACCTTACGGAGTGAGATAAATCATGACCACCCGTCAAACGGGTGGTTTGTTCCAGGGCTATAAGCCCAAATTACCAGCCAGCGCCTAAAGACGCTGGCTTTCACTTTGTTCAAGCCTTATTGCTCTTGACTCGTCACTTGCCTCTCAAAGAGGCTTTAGTATTACTTACCACTATCCCTAAAGGGATCCTCATATTCTTTTACACTTAATTTATCTAGTGCTATATCATGCTTTTCATGTACTTGAATATATTTCTTAATTGTGGCTTCATTAAGTCCTACTGTACTCACATAATAACCTTCCGCCCAGAAATGCCGATTCCCAAACTTATACTTGAGATTGGCGTGTTTGTCAAACATCATGAGTGCACTTTTTCCTTTTAAATAACCCATGAAACTCGAAACACTTATCCTCGGTGGAATACTTACTAACATGTGTACATGGTCTGGCATTAAGTGACCCTCGATAATTTCAACTCCTTTATAACTACACAAGCGATGAAATATTTCGCCTAAACTACTTCGATATTGATTATAGATGACTTTTCGTCTATACTTAGGGGTGAACACAATGTGATACTTACAGTGCCACTTTGTATGCGATAAACTATGAGCCTTTTGTGCCATATTTTTCTACTTTCGCTTTACAATTGGCTTGAACACCTTTATTGTATCGCGTTCGGAGTTTTTTTGGTATAACCTTCGACGCGCACCCGCATAGCGGGTGGTTTTTTTGTCTCGCACCTAACGGAGCGAGACGGACTAATAGTCACATAATAAAAGCCAGTATTGCTACTGACTCTTACATCATTTTAATTTAACAGGATAAATTTATGCTTCTGATTTCGTCATAACTGACTCACTACCTTTTTAACAAAGCAAGTAATTTTTCTGCTTCTGCCATGATACCATTATTATCCATGGTTTGGAGACTCAGATTATTTCGTAAACCAGCTAGGCTCTCTGTCACATTGTTTTTCAAGCTAGCATCCGTTACTTTATCAAGTAAAGCTTCTACTTCTTTGAGTTTGGCTTCTACTTTTTCAGTCTCTACTTGAGGGACTTCAGCTTCGTCTGTTGTATCGTTAGCAACTCCCTCTGTCTCGTCTTCATCAGTGCTCGGTTTATAAAGATTATCTACTGAAGGGTTTAAACCTGCGTGATTCTCTTTTTCATCAGATTCAGGGCGAGTTGGCTCACTTACTTCATCATGTTCCTTATCTTCATCAGGTTTACTGTCTTGGTCTGCCTTATTTTTACGAACATGGTCGCTGGCATTTCCCCAACCATTATCTGAGTGAGGGCGTTCATTTGGATGTTCAACATAATATTTTACAGTCGCAAAAAGATCCTCAAGGCTATAACCTTTAGGTGCCTCATATAGTCCTTCGTCAAACCAAGAAAATTTAATGTTATGGTAATGGTCGTAATGAGGTATAATTAAGCTACCATTTTTAACTTCAACAGTATGTTGGAGATTGTAAGGCATGTGATCAAGTGGAACCTTCTTAGCTGCCTTCACTTTATTATAGATTGCTTCTACTCCTTTAACCTCAGTATTTCCTGCCCCCTGATTATCTGTTGAAGGAGGCATCAAACCTTTCTCTTTAGCATAAGTCTGAGCTGCTGCTCTTTCAGCTTCAGACAAACTTTCTTTCTTAATCCAATGACTATGAGTCATATGTGGAGTTACATAGGCATCGCCTTCATCGCTAGTTATGTCACGAGGATCAAAGATATAGCCATCTTCTGTTGTATACTTACCTGCTAATTTCGCTAATTTAATTTCATCGTCCGTATAAGCAATTTGAGCATTTGGTTTGCCAAGTCGCTCTGGATGGGTAATTGGCGCTAGGAAGGTAAGAATATCATCAACTAACTTGACCTTATCACTTGAGACATCATTAAGACGTTCCAAAAGTGTATCCAAAGTTTCAAAATCAGCTTGGCGACCTTTATTAGAAATCAAATCTTTATGAACTCTTGCTAGTAAATCATAAACCTTGTTGTAAAATTCTTGCTCACTAGAAGGGATGGTACTTTTCTTAGCTCCTAACACATGAGACAAACTTTCTTGTTTGGCAAGTTTATTATCAATGGCTACAACAGTTTCTGCTGAAAGTTCCTTAGTAGAGATATAACGCGAGGTTCCATTATCTTCAAATACATAACCATCAGCTACCTTTCGAACAGCCTGTTTAACCAATTTTCCATCAATTGGTTTTCTTGGAGATGATTGAGGATTTGGTACAGGTTGTGGACTTGGTACTGGGGTAGTCTCTGGAGCAGGGATTAGATTTGGTCTTGATGGTAACCAATGACTTGAACTATAATGAAGTGGAATCATTCTTGCAATCTTCTGCTCTAGATCAGACATTTGTGAATAAGGGATAAAGTGATAATGATCTCCGTGTGGCACTGCAACACCATTCGCAGTTTTTCTTGTAATCTGAGCTGGATCAAAGACAAGTCCATCTGATTCCACGTGTCGTTGACTAAGAGGCAAGGCATAAAGTTGTTTCAAGAGACTAGATACGTCTTCACTCGGACTAGCTTGATAGCTATTATCCACTTGTGGGCTAACACTTGGAGTCCATCTTCTGGTATTTACCTCAACATTGCTTTGATTCGTTTGACCATATGAACTACTATTTGATGCCTCTGATGAGCTGCTAGAAGAATTTGTTGAAGGACGATACCCAACTGAGCTTGGTTGATTACCTTTTCCAGCTAGGAAGGCTCGAGCTGCAGCTAATTCACTGGCAGACAAGTCACTCTTAGGAATATAGTGGAAATGATTACCATGAGGAACGATATAAGCATCGCCCGTATCTTCGATGATATCAGATGCATTAAAGATATAACCATCATCTGTTGTATAACGACCTTGAGTTCTGGCAGCAACTACCGCTTTATCGTTAGATCCACCTCCGTGATTACTACTGTGTTCTTGCTTCTGACGAGTAATTTCTTCTTTTGTTCGAACATTATCAGCATGTGCTGCATCTTTCAGGTAAACATAGTATTTCCCGTCTACCTTAATCACATAGCCACCCTTGATTTCATTGACAATATCTGAATCCTTCAACTGATAATTCGGATCTTTCATCAGCAACTCTTCACTGATGATAGCGTCATAAGGAACCTTACCATTGTAATAATGATAGTGGTCCCCATGAGAAGTTACATAACCTTGATCCGTAATCTTGATGACGATTTGCTCAGCATTAATACCTTCTTTTTTACTGACTTCATCAGGTGTCAAATTTTCTGCCTTTTGGCCTGGTTGATTGCCATCAATGTATGAAACACGGTTATTTTCTTTTACAGTTTGGGGTTGATGCAAACCTAGTTCATAAGCACAGACACTTAAAACAAGTGCAGCTGCTGACCCAGCTAGATATTTCTTATTGATTTTCATTCTTTCCTCTTTTCTTAACTCTATTTGATTCACCATAAATGATGAACCGGTTAATTAACTAGTTAATAGTTTACTCTTTTTAGTACTGCTTGTCAAGAATTTTTCTTATATACATAATAAAAATGAAAGCCTCTTTATCGAGACTCTCATTTTTCATTAGTTTGTTTTTTCCTTATTCACAGGTGAAGGATTACCACCTTTTAACAAAGCAAGTAATTTTTCTGCTTCTGCCATGATACCATTATTATCCATGGTTTGCAGGCTCAAATTATTTCGTAAACCAGCTAGGGTTTCTGTCGCATTAGCTTTCAGACTAGCATCCGTTACTTTATCAAGTAAAGCCTCTACTTCTTTGAGTTTGGCTTCCACTTTTTCAGTCTCTACTTGAGGGACTTCCGGCTCAGCAGGTGTTTCCTCTACTGGCTCTTCATCTGCTTTGAAGTTCTTATTTGGATCTTCACTGTGGTCTTTCTTACCTAAGACATGCTCGCTGGCATTGCCCCATCCATCATTAGAATGTGGACGTTCGTCAGGATGTTCAACATAATACTTAATCGTCGCAAATAAGTCTTCCAAGGTATAGCCATTTGGAGCTTTGTATGAGTGATCATCAAACCAAGAAAATTTAATGTTATGGTAATGATCCTTATGAGGAATGATTAAATTACCATTTTTTATCTCAACTGTATGCTCTACCATGTATGGAAGTCGAACGAGTGGAATTCGTTTCTCACCTTTCACACGATTGTAAATGGCCGCTGCACTATCTCCAGTTGGATTTGCTTGAGCGTCTGCATCTGGAGACGGAGGTAGGATACCTTTTTCTTTAGTATAAGATTGAGCAGCTGCTTTTTCCTTATCAGAAAGACTGTCTTTTCCAATCCAGTGACTATGACCCATATGATGCGTTACATAGGCATCTCCTTCATCACTGATAATATCATGTTCGTCAAAAATGTAACCATCTGACGTTGTATACTTATCAGCTAATTGAGCAATACGAACTTCGACCTCAGTATATTCAATTTGAGAATTTGGTTTACCAAGTCGCTCTGGATGAGTAATTGGTGCTAGGAATGCCAATAAATCATCTACTAATTTTCCTTTATTAGAAGATTCATCATTCAAGCGTTCTGCTAATTTGTCTAAGGCTTGGAAATCAGAAGTACGACCCTTATTTTCAGACAAGGCTTTATGAGCCTCGGCCAATAAATTATATGCTTTATCATAAAATTCTTGGTCACGAGGAGCGACATTTTCTTTCTTCGCAACTAAAGCGTGTGTCTCTTGAGTTTTCTTAGACAAGAGATTTTCAATAGCATCAATCTTAGCCTTAGTCAGGTCTTTAGCTAGAACATAACGACTGACTCCCTTATCCTCGAAAATATAACCGTCGCCAACTTTTCTAACAACCTGGTTGACATCAAGTTCAGTCGGTTTATTTTCCACTGGTGCTTGAGGTTTGGTAGTAGGGGCTGGCTTCAGAGGAGTAAAACTTGGCAAGACACTGCCATTTTGTCCCTTAACAGCTATCATACGAGCCAATTTTTCTTCCAGCGGTGACATTTGTGAATAAGGGATAAAGTGATAATGGTCTCCGTGAGGCACTGCTACACCATTAGCTGTACGTTTGATAATTTGTGCCGGATCAAAGACGAGTCCATCAGATTCTACATGTCGTTCTGATAAAGGTTTGGCATACAATTCACTTAAAAGTGTTGAAATGTCTTCCCCTTGATTTTGATGATAAGTTGGGGTGACAGTCAGGTTTGGAGTCTCTGGCAAACTTGGTTGGGCTGGTTTAGTATTATCACTACTTGGTTTACTTGAACTTGTAGAAGAATGTGAGCCCTGCTTCCCATTCCAATAAGCTTGGGCAGCAGCCAATTCACTGGCAGACAAATCACTCTTAGGAATATAGTGGAAGTGATTGCCATGAGGAACGATATAAGCATCACCCGTGTCCTCAATGATATCAGATGCATTGAAGATATACCCATCATCCGTTGTATAGCGTCCTTGAGCTCTGGCTGCAGCAACAGCATTATCTGTGCTTGCATTATGATTATGACTATGTTCCTGCTTCTGACGTTTAATCTCTTCTTTTGTCCGAATATTATCCGCGTGGGCAGCATCCTTAAGGTAAACATAGTATTTCCCGTCTACCTTAATCACATAGCCACCCTTGATTTCATTGACAATGTCTGAATCCTTCAATTGATAATTCGGATCTTTCATCAGCAGTTCTTCACTGATGATGGCATCATAAGGAACCTTGCCATTATAGTAATGATAATGGTCTCCATGAGAGGTCACATAACCTTGATCCGTAATCTTGATAACAATTTGTTCAGCGTTGATTCCCTCTCTCTTACTAACTTCATCTGGTGTCAAGTTCTCTGCCTTTTGACCAGCCTGGTCACCGTCTATATAAGCAACTCGATTAGAATCTTTCTTAACTTGACCAGCTTGATACCGACCAAGCTCATAGGAGCAAACACTTAGGGCAAGGACTGCCACCGAACCCGCCACATATTTTTTATTGATTTTCATTCTTTCCTCATTTCAATTCTTCTGCAAGAACACTCATATTTTCTTCCAGGTTTTCTAAATAAGTCTTGTCATTTTGTGGGTCTGCCTCTAAAGGATTCAGAGTTTTAAGACCCACACCTGTTGATTTGACAAGACTTTCAGCTACTTTCGAAGAAGCATTACTTTCTGTAAAAATCGTCTTAACCTTATAGGTTTTAACAAATTCCTGAATTTCTGTTAGTTGTCGTGGACTTGGTTCTTGTTCAGGAGAGATACCTGCAATACCAAGTTGATTAAGTCCAAATCTCTTCGCTAGATAAGAAAAGGCTGTATGTTGTGTTACAAATGTTTTCTGAGTCGCTTTTTCAAATTTAGGCTGGAATTTCTTAGTCAGTTCTTGAGCTTTTTTGATAAAGGCTTGCGCATTTTTCTGGTAAGTTTCTTTATGCTCACTATCCACCTCTGAAAGTTTATCAGCGATAATCTGGGCTTCTTCGCCAGCTTTTTCAGGATCGAGCCAAGTATGAGGATCATAGAGCGTTTTTTCATCAACTCCATCCCCTGCTTCCACATCTTCTAGCCCTGGGACGCGGTCTAAAGTCATTCCCTCTGAAGCCTCTAAAACCTTAACTTTAGATTTTTTTAGATTGGGATCTAAGCTCCCTGCCCAAGATTCGAGCGTATGAGAATGGTAAACAAAGACATCTGCATCATAGATGGCCGCGATGTCATTTGCCGAAGGTTCAAAGGAATGAATCCCACTACTTGACTGAATCATTCGAACATCATTCAAGTCACCAGATACTTCCTTTACCATAGCGTAGATAGGATAAAAACTGGTCACAATCTTCATCCCTTTACCTGTCTGACTTTCCTTTTGACCACAAGCACCTAAACACAAAAGAAAGACACTTAACAATACTAAAAATAAACTTTGTTTTTTCATGGATAACCCCTTAACTATTTAATTAACTGGTAAACATTCTACTCCTAAAAATTTAATCTGTCAAGTTATTTTTAGAAAAAATTTGAAATTTCTTTCACATATAAAAATCTGCTAAGTTTCAACAACTCAACAGATTCTCACTTTATATACTCAATGAAAATCAAAGAGCAAATTAGGAAGCTAGCCGCAGGCTGCTCAAAACACTGTTTTGAGGTTGTAGATGAAACTGACGAAGTCAGTAACCATACATACGGCAAGGCGAAGCTGACGTGGTTTGAAGAGATTTTCGAAAAGTATTATTCTTCTATGGTAGAATGCTTATAACCATAAGTGAAGTAAATAATACTTCCTACTAACAACGCAACTAGGAAAGCAATCCAAGTTTCCACATTATACTGCAACATGAAGGACAAACAAATGATGATTGATAAAATTGGTAATAATGGTACCAGTGGTGTTTTAAATTCTCCAGCTTTGGGCATCCCCTTTTCTCTCCGTAAGCGAATCAAACCATAAGCCAACATGATCAGGTAAGACAAGGTACAAATATTTAAGAAGGCTGCGATACTAGCAAGAGGGAACATTCCTGCTGCTACTGCTGAAGCTAGACCTGTCAAGATAGTAGCATTCTTTGGTACCTTGCTAGTCTTCGTCAGTTCTTTGAAGGCAGCAGGCATCAATCCGTCACGCGCTAAACTGTAAATCATACGTGATAGGGCATAAGTCATCGAGATACAAACTGTAATCAAGGTCAAGATAGCAACTAATGACACATAGTTGGCTGCCCAACTGATCCCAACGCTACGAAGGGCAAAGGCAACGGCATCGTCGACATTTAGATGGCTATAATGGACCACACCAGTTAAGACAAGCGTCACCAAGGCATAGAGAATAGTTACGATAGAAAGCGATAAGACAATCCCTCTAGGAATATTTTTTTGAGGAGTCTTGACCTCATCTACAGCCATAGAGATGGATTCAAATCCCAAAAAACCGAAGAACATCAAGGACGCACCAGCCATAATACCAGTACTAGCACCATAGATTTGTCCAAAACCATAAGGAGCAAAATTGCTCCAGTTGTCAAGTTTAATATACCAAATTCCTACTAAAACAAAGAGAGCTAAAGCGGAAAATTTCAAAATTACTAGAATAGAATTAAAGCGTAAGGCAGCCTTGGCATTAAGTAAAACAAGCGAGGTAACTAAAACTAAGACAAGAATAGGCAATAAATCAACAAATGTTCCTGCTTGAGGATTAAAGGTACCATTTAAAGCCTGAGGAAGGGCTATCCCATATTGAGAAAGCAAGCCTTTAAAATAAGCTGCCCAACCCGAAGCCACACCAGATATGGCTGTCATGAACTCCATCATGGTTAACCAACCAGCCAACCAGGCTGGGAATTCTCCTAAAATAGCATAGAGATAACTGTAGGCACCACCTGTAGCAGGTACTCGTGAAGCAAATTCTGCAAAAAAGAGGGCTGATAATCCTACACACAAGGCAGAAATGACGATTGAAATCACTAGGGCTGGACCAGCAAGCGTTGCAGCTGCAGTACCTGTGATTGTAAAAACACCAGTTCCTACCATGGCTCCGATACCCAGCAAAATCAAATCCCATAATTTCAAATGCCTGTGCATCTCCGTTTTATCTAAACTAACATTTTTTGTTCTAAATATATTCATCTTTGACTCCAAAATAAAATGATGATTCTATTTTACCATAAATATAGGAGATTTGTGAATATTTATAAAACATTTTTCTGAAAAAATCTGACTACCTTGTTGTAATAGCTTATACTCAATGAAAATCAAAGAGCAAACTAGGAAACTAGCCACAGGCTGTACTTGAGTACGGCAAGGCGACGTTGACGTGGTTTGAATTTGATTTTCGAAGAGTATTAAGAACCAAAACTCTTGAAGAAGTTGACAATGGCTTGCCAGAGGGAGCTTAGGAAATTACCGCCGTCCTCTAGCGCCTTATCAGCATCAAAGTTAAGGTTGATATTTTTAAAACTGTCGCCAGCTTGTGATACAATGCTTTGTTTAAGGTCATTCAGGGTTTTAGTGAAGTCTGCATTGCTGAGGATATCACTCTTTGAGAGATTCAAAGCAAAATTGATGATCATATTGATTTGGTTTCCTGTTATAACCTGATCGAGTTTGTAATTTTTCAAGGTATCTTCAACAATCTTGCGGACATCTTCTTCTGTCAGATTTCCCTTGCTTTCTTTAGCTTTGGCGAGTCCTGACTTGATATCGGCTAGGGCAACGTTTAATTTATTAGCATCATAGCCTGATTTGTCCTTATTTTCAGCATTGATATCTGACAAAGCCTTTAGCTCTTCTTGAGCCAAATCTTTGTTGGCTTGCGGCACCTTGGCTCCATTAGCTTCTAGCGAATAATAAATCCCTGCTAAAGCACTTTCTCCTGTAACGGGAATAGGTGCTGCTACAGTGATTTTGGCGTGTTCCACACCCAAAGTTACGGCTGCATTTCGGTACATATCCTGAGTTACCTTGGTGATATTTTCAGGTGTTTCAATCTTGACCTCAAGTGGCGATTTGTCCCCTAGCTTTTGAATCTTGGCTGATGAATACAATTGTAAGCTAGAGTCATTGGCCACATTCATAATCTTAGAATAGACATCAGGTGTCATGGTCTTGAGTTCGTTGGTGTCTGTTGAGGCATTGTAGCCTAATTTCTTAAGAGTTTGATTTTTTTGGTCTTCAGACAATGATGATCCTAGGAGATATTCAGGTTGGACATAGGTTTCATCGATGACTTTTTGAACATCAGTTGCTGCATGGACACTATTCATAGCTGTTACTGCCCACAAGACCGCAGCACTAGTCAGAAAGAGTTTCTTTCTCATAGGGAATTCCCTCCTTTACCTTTCTAGAGTAATATATCTATCTTAAAGAAAACTTATAACAAAAACACCTGGGCTAGCCAGATGTTGAAAAGAGAGTGAAACATTTGATGATGTAAAGGTTGAGTTGCACCTGCCTAGAATAATAATAGTTTCCTCCATTTACATAGAGCTCTGCACCGTGAAAAATGGAAATGGGGTGAATATAACTATAAGTCTTTCCAGTGGTATTACCAAGCAAGGGAGCAACAGTCTCACGAGAATACTGTTTAGCCAGTGCCAAGGTGTTTTTCTTACCATTTTGGGCGATAAAATCGATATAGGCAGGTCCAAAATTATAGGCTTGAACAGCTGTCCAGACATCTACCCCCTTCTTCTGGGCCAGATAGAGATTGTCTGTCAGAGTTTGAACGCCTTGCCGAATGCTAGAGGCATTATCATTGATGGTATTGGTTGAACCACTGGCAGACTCACTAGACTGCATAACATCGCCTTCTTTTCCTTTTGTTTCGGTATAAATCATAGCGAGCACAAGCTCTTCGTTTGCTGGGGTGTCTTTTTCACTCAAGATTTCTCGCACCATGGGTTGATAGGTCATGACTTGCTTGACATCTTGATGAACACGGTAAGCTTTATATCCAGCAAAAAGGAAGACTGCTAGTACAAGCACTCTTCGAATTCGTTTAAACATTATTTACTTTGGATATCCTCGATATTTTTGATTAAGATAGAGTAGGTTCCATTATCATTTTGGATAAACTCAACAGACTCGGCGTCTTGATAGACGTTATTGGGAACGATGAGCTCAATTCCATTTGACAAGGAAAGTTTTTGGTTTTCAAATTTTTTAAGCTGACGACTGGCATCAATTTCATCAAATTGAACAGGTTCTGGTACAACATCTTTGACTTGATCAATAAAGCTTAATCGAGCTGTCAGATTGTTGTCAAAAAGGTCGTTGGCCAATTTTTCAGGTGACAATTCATTGCTTTCTTCTAGGTTGTTGAAAATGGCTGATTTGACCTTAGATTGAAATTGAAAATCATCTGTATTAAAAGATTCAGCAATTCTCTGGGCTGTTTTTTCCAGTTCCTTGATGGATTTCTTAGGAGAAATTTTAGGAGCGACAGCAAGAAGATTATCTGAAAAATAGTTCAAAAAAGTCCCGTTGTACTTGATTCGTTTTTCAATCAGATGGTACTTGCGACTCTGAAGATTGACCACCAAGGCCTCATCAGCTCCTGTTCCAAATCCAGGCAGGTTATTCTGAGTCAGCTTGATTGGATTATCAACTTCTCCTCCGAGGTGAGTCAAGGTCTCACGCAGGGCAATTCGCAAGAAAGCGAAATGTTCTACGCCTTCTTTAGAAAATTGCACAAAAATCAAGTCATTGGTCTTGAGGTTTTCAGAAATACTGAACTCTTCTTTCCAGAGATTAGCCAGTGTTACTGATGTCTCCAACAAATCGTCTGTGATGTGATTGAAGAAGGGATTTTCTTCCTCGAAAATCCCAGTCTTGGCTTCATCTGAATACACACGTTCAATTTTTTTCCGCAGGTATTCTTCGATTTTTGGAGTAATATTGAGAAACTTATCCGCTAGGAACAGCTCGGTATCATCCGGACTGAACTGGTGAATAATGGCTTTCTTAATATAAATGTCCATAAAAGTTTTAGTCCTCGTATAGTGGGAAGGCATCTGTCAATTCTTTAACTGCACTTCTCACTTCTTCTAAGACAGCTTTATTTTCTGCATTTTTAAGGGTTTTAATGATGAGTTCAGCCACTTTGCGACTTTCTTCTTCACCAAATCCACGTGCAGTAATGGCTGCAGATCCGATACGAATCCCACTTGTCTTGAATGGTGACAAGGTTTCGTAAGGAATTGAGTTTTTATTTAGGGTAATATTGACTTCATCCAGCAAGTTTTGAGCAACTTTTCCGTTTTCTACAACTTTAGTCACATCCACTAGGAAGAGATGGTTTTCAGTCCCGCCAGAAATAATACGGAAATCAGGGTCTTGCAAGAAGACATCTGCCATAGCCTTGCTGTTCTTGATAACATTAGCAGCATATTCCTTGAAGGCTGGATCCAAAACTTCTTTGAAAGAAACAGCTTTAGCCGCCACAACGTGCTCCAAAGGACCACCCTGAATACCAGGGAAAATAGCTGAATTGATTTTCTTAGCTAAGTCTTCATCATTGGTCAAAATCAAACCACCACGAGGGCCACGAAGGGTTTTGTGGGTTGTGGTTGTTGTGATATGAGCGTATGGAACTGGACTTGGGTGAAGACCAGCTGCAACCAAACCAGCGATATGAGCCATATCTACCATGAGCTTAGCCCCAACAGCGTCCGCAATTTCACGGAATTTTGAAAAGTCGATAATTTGAGAATAGGCTGAAGCACCTGCTACGATCAATTTTGGTTTTACTTCTTGGGCTTGTTTCAAGATAGCATCAAAATCCAAGAATTCTGTTTCAGGGTCAACACTGTAAGAAACAAAGTTGTAGGTTTGACCAGAGAAGCTGACAGGAGCTCCGTGGGTCAAATGTCCACCTGCTGCCAAATCCATCCCCATAACCGTATCACCCGGCTCAATCAAGGCCATGTAAGCCGCACAGTTAGCTTGGCTTCCTGAGTGAGGTTGGACATTGGCAAATTTTGCACCGAAAATTTCTTTTGCACGTTCAATGGCTAGAGATTCTACCACGTCTACTACATCCGTTCCACCATAATAACGGCGTCCTGGGTAACCTTCGGCATATTTATTCGTCAAGATAGACCCTTGAGCAGCCATAACAGCCTTGGAAACAACGTTTTCCGAAGCAATCAACTCAATGTTGTTTTGTTGGCGTTCTTCTTCTTTGGCAATAGCATTCCAGAGATCAGCATCATATGCTTTAAAATCATCTTTGTCAAAAATCATAGGTCTTCTCCTTTATTGTATGACTAGTCCATTAGTTTAATTTTCTAATAAGAAAATTAAACTAAAAGATGCGAATAAACCGTTTCTGCATTTTATCACAAGTATAACCAACTTTTTCATAAAATGCATGAGCACCCAGACGATGATCGGCAGAGTTTAAGCGTATAAATCCATAACCACGTCTTTTTGCTTCTTCTTCCAACCCTTGTAATAAGCTTTTACCAATACCTTGACCTTGCACTTGAGGTGAAACTGCTAAGGCTAAAATATTAAATCCTGCTTTAGAATAAAGTGATTCATAGACCTCAGCGTGGACATATCCAAGCAAGGCATGACTAGCTTCATCCTCATAAGCAAGTAAGAAATGATGTGAATTCTGAGACAGTCTAGCTAGTTGACTAGACGTGTCCTCTATACTAAAAGAATAGCCCAAAACCTCTTGGTTAATTTCACAAATGGCTTTCACATCAGTTTCTCTTAAATCTCTTAGCATCTCATTCCTCCTCAAAAGAAATCTCTGGCAACCGAGCAAGAATATCTTCTCGCTTAATGGCCCCTTGTCGTAAGATTTTCACCTTGTCTCCAGACAAGTCCAAAATAGTTGAATCCTGTCCAGTTAGAAAAGCATCGTCTTCTAGACCCAAAACCTCTTGGTCAAAATCCTTCAGAATTTGTTCAAAGGTCACTCCACTTGCCTGACCTGAAATATTGGCAGACGGTCCAATCAAGGGCCCTGTCTCTCGAATCAAATCCAGCGTGATAGGATGACTGGGCATCCGAAATCCCACAGTTTCAAGACCAGAATTGACCCAATAGGGAACTCGGTCATTAGCTTCGAGAATAATGGTTAAGGGACCTGGTAAAAAGGTCTCTACAAGTTTTTGAAGATAAGTTGGCTGATTCTTTGAAAAGTGCAAGATATCCTCTAAAGAGGCAATATTGAGGTTAAGCGCCTTATCTCTAGGACGACGTTTGAGCTGGTATACATGGTCCACTGCTTTTTCATCTAGAGCCTTGGCAAAGAGACCGTAAACTGTCTCTGTAGGTAGAACGACAGCTCCACCATTTTCCAACTCTTGTCTAATCCTGTCCATCATCAACCACGACCATCCTATCTTGACCAAATTGGTCCTTAAGTGTTCTTACACGTTTTTCAGGAAGATGCTTCCTAAAAAGTTCAGGAACACTTTGACCTTGCTTGTATCCAATTTCAAGGTAAATCTTACCACCATCTTTGAGATAGTCTTTTGCATCTTCCGCAATTCTACGGTAAATAGCTAGGCCATCCTCGTCTGCAAAGAGAGCTAGATGAGGCTCCGAATGCAAGACATTCAAGCCGACCTCTGACTCATCTTCACGAGAGATATAGGGTGGATTGGAAACAATTATATCATATTTTTCAGAAATTTCTGTAAAACAGTCAGATTTTTTTAAAAATATTTGAAGATTTTGATTTTTAGCATTTTCGCTGGCTATATCTAAAGCATCTTGGGAAATATCTGCTGCTGTCACTGACCAATCTGGTCTGTTTTTTGCTAGAGCGAGAGCAATAGCTCCACTACCTGTTCCAATATCCAGAACTGAAAGATTCGTCTCAGGATTTTCAGCCAGGATAAGCTCCACCAACTCCTCTGTTTCTGGACGGGGAATCAAAACCCGTTCATCAACTTTTAACTGCATTCCATAAAAATCTGCCTGCCCAATGATGTACTGTGCCGGTTTATGAGTTGCTAACTGTTGGAAAATTCCTTTAACAAATACTTCTTCCTCTTCCGTCACTTCCTGCTGGAGGGCAAAAACAAAGTCCGTAAAAGATAGATTTTTCAGGCTACGATAGACAAAAGAGAGGCTTTCAGCTTCCTCTCCTTGTCTTATCAACTCTTCTTCAAAATCTGAAAATAATTGAGCTAATTTCATTATTTGTTTAATTCTTCTAATTTTTGTGTTTGGTCATAGAGCACCAAGGCGTCCACAACTTCGTCCAATTTACCAGACAAAATAGTATCTAGTTTTTGGAGAGTCAAGCCAATACGGTGGTCTGTTACACGGTTTTGTGGGAAATTATAAGTACGAATACGTTCTGAACGGTCCCCAGTACCGATTGTCGACTTACGCTCAGCATCTTGTTCATCTTGTGCAATCTGAGCAAAGTGGTCAGCAACACGCGCACGGATGATTTTCATGGCTTTCTCACGGTTCTTCTGCTGAGTACGTTCTTCCTGCATCTCAACCTTGATATTGGTTGGCAAGTGAACAATACGAACGGCAGTCGCAACCTTATTGACGTTCTGTCCACCAGCACCAGAGGCGTGGTAGATATCAACACGAAGGTCTTTTGGATCAATGTCGTATTCAACCTCTTCAACTTCAGGCATGACAAGAACTGTCGCTGTGGAAGTATGAACACGACCTTGGCTTTCTGTCACAGGGACACGTTGCACACGATGGGCTCCAGACTCATACTTAAGTTTAGAGTATACAGATTGACCCGAAACCATGGCAACCACTTCTTTGAAACCACCGACACCATTCATAGAAGCTTCCATAACTTCAAAGCGCCATCCTTGAGCTTCAGCATACTTTTGGTACATGGTTAGCAAATCTCCAGCGAAAAGTGCTGCCTCGTCTCCACCAGCAGCGCCACGGATTTCAAGGATAATATTCTTGTCATCGTTTGGATCCTTTGGAAGGAGCAAAATTTTGAGTTTTTCTTCGTATTCTTCTTTTTTAGCCTTGGCATCTTTGAGCTCTTGCTTGGCCATTTCTTCCAAGTCCGCATCTCCGCCTGATTCCTTAATCATCTCTTCAGCATCAACGATGTTTTGAAGGACTTGTTTGTACTCACGGTAGGCTGTTACTGTGTCACGAGTTGAAGCCTCTTCTTTTGAAAGCTCCATAAAACGTTTGGTGTCTGAAACGACATCCGGGTCACTGAGCAATTCTCCTAATTCTTCATAACGGTCTTCTACAGCTTGTAGTTGATCATAGATGTTCATTTTTTCTCCTTATTTCTCAATTGTTAAATCATAGATTGCTACTACTTCGTTCTCGGATATTTCCCCAGTTTCTTTAAATCCATAACTGAGGTAACATGATCTTGCATGTTCGTTTTCTGGTTCATAAGACAACCAAAGTTTATTGCTTAAACCTGCTGGCGCTGTTCGAACATAGTCTAGTACTTTATCCATAATTGGTTTAAAATATCCTTGATTTTGAAAATTCTTATCAATCATAAAACGAAATAGTAAATAATTTCCACTACTAATTCCGATCTTTTTATCATAAGCTATCATCACAAAACCTATAATTGCATCATTATCATAAACTGCCAATGGAGCTACAAAATCTCCATTTTTAGTGTAGACGTATGCTTCAGCTAAACTAATTGCGTTAGTAGCAATGAATTGTTTTTGATATTCCTTGACATCCAAATCAAAATATCAAAATAATTTTCCATTGTAACATCTCTTAGTTCAATTGTCATAGTTTTGCTCCTTGTTAGAGGTTATCATTGGCGCAAAATAATGTTTACGGCAAACCGAGATATAGGTTTCATTGCCACCAATCTGAATCTGCTCTCCATCGTAAACGGGCAGTCCATCCTGTGTTCGCAAAACCATAGTTGCCTTTTTCTTACAATACTGACAGATGGTCTTGATTTCGTCAATCTTGTCTGCTAAGAGCAAGAGATACTTGGAACCTTCGAACAGTTCATTGCGAAAATCATTTTTCAAACCAAAAGCCATGACAGGTATGTCTAACTCATCAACAACACGAGCTAGATCGTAAACATGGTGACGCTTGAGAAACTGGGCTTCATCGACCAAAACACAGTAAGGTTTTTCTGGTAGGTCTCGGATATAGCCGAAGATATCCGTCGTCTCCTCAATCGCAATGGCAGGGCGTTTCATGCCAATTCGACTCGATACATAGCCAACACCGTCACGCGTATCCAGAGTTGAAGTCATAATCACAACACCTTTTCCTTGCTCCTCATAGTTATAGGCCACCTTGAGAATCTCAATCGTCTTACCAGAGTTCATGGTCCCATAACGATAATACAACTGTGCCATGTTTCTTGCTTCACGTCCATTTCTAAATTTTTGCTACATTCTAGTATATCATAATTTTCTTAAGCTTTAAACGGCAAAATGTGGTAAAATAGAAGAAATCAAAAACTAGTGGAGGAAGCCATTATGCCATTTGTACGCATCGATTTATTTGAGGGACGCACGCTCGAGCAAAAAAAAGCTCTTGCTAAGGAAGTAACAGAAGCTGTTGTCCGTAATACTGGAGCCCCTCAATCAGCTGTTCATGTCATCATCAACGACATGCCAGAAGGAACTTACTTCCCACAAGGAGAAATGCGCACCAAATAAGCTAGCTTAAGCAGAATTGCTTAGGCTTTTTCAATCTCCAAGTAGCATCCATTGAAGAAATAGTACAAATTTGTTACAATTTGAAAAGAGACTTGGAAAAATTTCCAAGAAAAGAGCTATTAATTAAAGGAAATATTATGATTACACGTGAATTTGATACCATCGCTGCTATCTCTACTCCACTAGGTGAAGGGGCTATTGGTATTGTCCGCCTGAGCGGAACAGAAAGTTTTGCTATTGCGCAAAAGATTTTTAAAGGAAAAGACTTGAGTCAGGTTGCTAGCCATACCCTTAACTACGGTCACATTATTGATCCTCTGACTGGTAAAGTCATGGACGAGGTTATGGTTGGGGCTATGAAGTCTCCAAAAACCTTCACTCGTGAGGATATTATCGAGATTAACACCCACGGTGGGATTGCGGTGACCAATGAGATTCTCCAGCTAGCTATCCGTGAAGGAGCTCGATTGGCTGAACCTGGTGAATTTACTAAACGTGCCTTCCTAAATGGACGTGTTGACTTGACTCAGGCTGAGGCGGTCATGGATATCATCCGCGCCAAGACAGACAAGGCCATGAACATTGCAGTCAAACAATTAGATGGTTCCCTTTCTGACCTCATTAACAATACCCGTCAAGAAATCCTCAATACACTTGCCCAAGTTGAGGTTAATATCGACTATCCTGAATATGACGATGTTGAAGAAGCGACTACTGCTGTGGTCCGAGAGAAGACTATGGAGTTTGAGCAATTGCTAACCAATCTCCTTAGGACAGCCCGCCGCGGTAAAATCCTCCGTGAGGGAATTTCAACAGCCATCATCGGACGTCCAAACGTTGGGAAATCCAGCCTCCTCAACAACCTCTTGCGTGAGGACAAGGCTATTGTTACAGATATTGCTGGTACTACTCGAGATGTCATTGAAGAATACGTCAACATCAATGGTGTTCCTCTAAAATTGATTGACACGGCCGGTATTCGTGAAACAGATGACATTGTGGAACAAATCGGTGTCGAGCGTTCGAAAAAAGCCCTCAAGGAAGCCGACTTGGTTCTACTGGTGCTAAATGCCAGTGAACTACTAACCGCCCAAGACCGCCAACTCCTAGAAATCAGTCAGGAGACTAATCGCATTATTCTTCTTAACAAAACCGACCTGCCTGAAGCGATTGAAACTTCGGAACTTCCAGAAGATGTCATCCGTATTTCAGTTCTTAAAAACCAAAACATTGATAAGATTGAAGAACGCATTAATGACCTCTTCTTTGAAAATGCTGGTCTAGTCGAGCAAGATGCTACCTACTTGTCTAACGCACGTCACATTTCCCTAATTGAAAAGGCTGTTGAAAGCCTTCAAGCTGTTAATGAAGGTCTTGAACTGGGGATGCCAGTTGACTTGCTTCAAGTTGACTTGACTCGTACTTGGGAAATCCTCGGAGAAATCACTGGGGATGCTGCTCCAGATGAACTTATCACCCACCTCTTTAGCCAATTCTGTTTAGGAAAATAAGAAAATCCATGATCGTTATTGCGGTCATGGATTTTATTATGTGACTATTAGTCCGTCTCGCTCCGTTAGGTGCGAGACAAAAAAACCACCCGCTATGCGGGTGCGCGTCGAAGGTTATACCAAAAAAACTCCGAACGCGATACAATAAAGGTGTTCAAGCCAATTGTAAAGCGAAAGGAGAAAAATATGGCACAAAAGGCTCATAGTTTATCGCACACAAAGTGGCACTGTAAGTATCACATTGTGTTCACCCCTAAGTATAGACGAAAAGTCATCTATAATCAATATCGAAGTAGTTTAGGCGAAATATTTCATCGCTTGTGTAGTTATAAAGGAGTTGAAATTATCGAGGGTCACTTAATGCCAGACCATGTACACATGTTAGTAAGTATTCCACCGAGGATAAGTGTTTCGAGTTTCATGGGTTATTTAAAAGGAAAAAGTGCACTCATGATGTTTGACAAACACGCCAATCTCAAGTATAAGTTTGGGAATCGGCATTTCTGGGCGGAAGGTTATTATGTGAGTACAGTAGGACTTAATGAAGCCACAATTAAGAAATATATTCAAGTACATGAAAAGCATGATATAGCACTAGATAAATTAAGTGTAAAAGAATATGAGGATCCCTTTAGGGATAGTGGTAAGTAATACTAAAGCCTCTTTGAGAGGCAAGTGACGAGTCAAGAGCAATAAGGCTTGAACAAAGTGAAAGCCAGCGTCTTTAGGCGCTGGCTGGTAATTTGGGCTTATAGCCCTGGAACAAACCACCCGTTTGACGGGTGGTCATGATTGTCTTATTAATAATCTGGCCTTAAGACACCTGTTACAGTTGCCTTAGTCGCTTCGTAGTCGCCATCTACAACAACCTTGATAATGCGTTTTGCATCTTCTTCTGGTGCTGGAACTAGAGGTAATCGAGTTGGACCAGCTTCAAATCCCATATAGTTGAGAACGGCCTTGACAGGAGCAGGACTTGGATATGAGAAGAGGGCATTAACCTTAGGAATGAATTTACGTTGAATAGCTGCGGCTTTCTTCATATCGCTTTCTGCAATGGCAGTAAACATCTCGTGCATTTCATCCCCATTTGTATGTGATGCAACAGAAATAACCCCATCCGCACCAAGGTTCATGGCATGGAAAGCATCTCCATCCTCACCTGTATAAATCAAGAACTCTTCTGGCTTGTGCTCAATCAAGTAAGCCATATTAGCCAAGCTAGTACATTCTTTGACACCGATAATATTTGGATGGTCAGCCAAACGAAGCATGGTTTCTGGAGTCAATTCGACAACTACACGCCCTGGAATGTTATAGATAATAATTGGTAGGTCAGAAGCATCTGCAATGGCTTTAAAATGCTGATACATTCCTTCTTGAGAAGGTTTGTTGTAGTAAGGAACAATAGCAAGCCCAGCTGCGAAACCACCAAATTCCGCTACTTCTTTGACAAACTCGATCGAGTCACGCGTATCATTGGTACCTACACCCGCAATCAAAGGAACTCGTCCATTGACAATCTTTTGTACAGCCGCAAAGAGTTCCAACTCCTCATCGTGGGTTAAAGTTGGACTCTCAGCAGTCGTTCCAGCTAGAAGAATGCCGTCTGTATGATGGGCCAATAAATGCTCAATCAGGGCTGGAATGGCATCAAAGTTAATGGAACCATCCTCGTGAAAGGGGGTAATAAAGGCTGTGATGATTTTACACTCTTTTAAATCTTGATAAGACATGAAAACACCTCTCTATTTCAAAGAAGGAGTTCATCTGAACTCCTAAACGATATGACTATTTTAACTCAAATTTCAATTCAGCTGTTGGACGAACCAAGCCACGTTCATGAAGAGTTTCTGCAATCTGAACTGAGTTCCAAGCAGCACCTTTGAGAAGGTTATCTGAAACAACCCACATGTGGATACCTTTTTCTTCATCCAAGTCTTTACGGATGCGACCAACAAAGGTATCACGTGAACCCACTGCATTGATGGCTTGAGGATAAATTTGATGAGCAACATCATCTTCAAGGACAGCACCTGGGAAGGCTGCGATAGCTGCTTTCACTTCTTCGATTGGAGCCACTTCTTTTGTTTCGATGTAAACAGACTCAGAGTGAGCTGACAAGACTGGAATGCGCACACATGTTGCAGACACTGCGATACTATCATCTTCCATGATTTTCTTAGTTTCCTTGGTCATTTTCATCTCTTCGTAAGTGTAATCATTGTCAGTGAAAACATCAATTTGTGGAAGAGCGTTAAAGGCGATAGGATAGTGTTTCTTGTCACCACCTGAAGGCAAGATTTCAGCATGTAAATCACGTGGTTTCACTCCATCGTTCAAGACTTCACGAAGTTCACGTTGTGTCTCAAGAATTGCTCCCATACCAGCACCTGAAACTGCTTGGTAAGTTGAGACAATGATACGGTCCAAGCCCCATTTTTGGCGAACTGGCTCAAGAGCCACCATCATTTGAATTGTTGAACAGTTAGGGCAGGCAATGATACCGTTGTGGGCATCAAGTGCATGAGCATTGACCTCTGGAACAACCAAAGGAACATCTGGATTTTGACGGAAGTAAGATGTATTATCTACTACTACCGCTCCAGCTTTCACTGCGTGTGGTGCATATTTAGCTGATGTAGAACCACCTGCTGAAAAGAGAGCAATATCAACTCCTTCAAAAGCTGTTTCAGTCGTTTCTTCAATCGTAATATCTTGATCTTTAAATTTCAAAGTCTTGCCTGCTGAACGTGCAGAAGCAAGTAAACGAATTTTATCGATTGGAAGTGTTGATTCTTCCAACATTTTTATCATCTGAGCTCCGACAGCACCTGTCGCGCCGACTACAGCAACTGTATATCCCATAAATAACCTCTTTCGGAATTTTCTAAAAATTTCTATAATAGATGTATTATACTACTTTTTCCATGAATTGCAAAGCTTTTTCATCATTTTTTGGAAAATAAAAATCCCCAGTCGCTAGACCAGGGACTAAGAGGCATCTTCATGTGATGAGCAGGTTCACACAACTCATCAAGGTCCGCTCCTGCGTTATGACCTCCTTATGCTCAATAGTAGTCCGAAGACTACCTATCGACTCATCGCATCTACTATTCTACTAAAGAGAATGACTTTTGTCAACAAACGAAACTCTTTATACTCTTCGAAAATCTCTTCAAACTTCGTCAGCGTCGCCTTACCGTATGTATGGTTACTGACTTCGTCAGTTCTATCTACAACCTCAAAGCAGTGCTTTGAGCAACCTGCGGCTAGCTTCCTAGTTTGCTCTTTGATTTTCATTGAGTATTAATTTTATTTACACAGGTGCATAAGAAGTATCTTTGAAAAATTTGGGGCAGATTTGGGGAGACATAACCAAAACCCTTGTATATCAAGGGCTTTTCTGTTTATTTCATGCTAATTGCCGGGATTGAACCGGCGACCTCATCCTTACCATGGATGCGCTCTGCCAACTGAGCTAAATCAGCTTACTTGAAAAGTATACTATAATCAGAAAATTTTGTCAAGGTTTCCTTAGAAATTTTCCATAGGAAAAAGCCAGGTAAGAGCTACCTAGCTTATCTTCTTCTATTTGCTTAAATCGATTCGGCGACCAATTTTACCAATGATAATCGCTCCAATAATTAATGAGGCAAATTCACCAATTCCTGTTGTGAACCAAGTAAGGAAAAATGGTAATTGCGCCACGATATTCAACTCCGCAGCGATAGTAAACATGGAAATTGAAAAGAGGATTGAAAAGAAGAAATGATCTTTTCGAATTAATCCATTAAAGAGGTAATCTTTGCTGTATTTTGCAAAAAAGCCAAACACCTAGACTGAGGAATACTAAGGTTGACCCACCACCAACAAAGACATCTAGCAGTCCGAAGCTAAAGAAATTAGCAATCATACAACCGATGGTAACTCCAATGATGTACTTAGGATTGTAAAAAGCCATAAAATTCATCATTTCTGAAATACGAAACTGATAAGCACCATAGCTGATGGCATTTAGGGGCGGTGTGACAGTTAAAACGACATAGATAGCAGCAACGATTGCAATGTCTGCAACATCACGAATAGTTAATTTTTTCATCTTTTCTCCTTTAGCGGTTGCCCGCGTGTAATATACTTGGTGAAAGAAGCTAAGCACCAAGGGTTGCTTTATTCAACCTTACTAGTATAGCACAATAGCCTGCTTTATGCTATACTTAAACCATGAAAATTCCTATTCAAAAATTTTTTAACAATGAAATCTTAGCCTATCTCTTCTTTGGCCTTGCAACAACTCTAGTTTCGATTCTCTCACGATTAGTCATTTATCAACTAAGTCATCAGGAACTCCTTGCTACTGGCCTAGCAAATATTATTGGTATCCTATTTGCCTTTATCACAAATGATAGGATTGTATTTAAGCAAGCTAGGCAGAATTGGCCAAGACGTTTAGTAAAATTTACTCTTACCCGCCTTTCTACTTTTCTGTTAGATTTGCTCCTTACTTTTCTATTTGTAACCCAGTTTCCTAATATTATTGGTCAGTTCGTAAACGGGAATCTTGATAAAGTAAATGCAATCGAAACAGTTCTTGCACAATTATTGATAATTATCCTTAATTACATTTTTAGTAAGGTTTTTATTTTTAAAAAATAAAATTTCTGAGCATATAGCTTGTAAGCTTTTCTTAATTAATATATAATGAAGTGTAAACTTTTTTGAAAGGAAATTATGAAAATGTTAAAAGATCTTAAAGCATTTTTGCTTCGTGGTAATGTTGTTGACCTTGCTGTCGGTGTGATCATTGCCTCTGCTTTTGGTGCTATCGTTACTTCATTTGTTAATGATATCATCACTCCACTCCTATTGAACCCAGCCTTGAAAGCTGCGAAAGTACAAAACATCGCTGAGCTTGCATGGAATGGTGTTACATATGGTAAATTCTTGAGTGCTATTATCAACTTCCTTGTTGTAGGTACTGTTCTCTTCTTCGTTATTAAAGCTATGGAAAAAGCTCAAAGCCTTACTAAAAAAGAAGAAGTTGTTGAAGAGGAAGCACCAGCTGCACCAACTGAATTGGAAGTACTTCAAGAAATCAAAGCTCTTCTTGAGAAAAAATAATCGATTAAAAGGATCTAGCGCAAAGCTAAATCCTTTTTCTTTACTCTTTTGGTAACTTACCTGCTTTCTCAAGCATTTTTTTGATAAGATAAGGCATCTTAACATTTTCCCGACCTTTTTTCTCAATCAGTTTTTTCACAAATTCTGGCATTTGTAAATCTTGAGATTCAGCCAAGATATTTTTAGTCTCATCTGAAGGAACTAACTCATCAAAGGTTTCTTCTTCTGGGAGAAATTCCTTAAATTCTTGATGTTCATTAGCTCTGACTGTATTAACCAAAGCATCAATCAAACGAGAATCCGTATTTGGCATTGGTGGTCGATGGTAGTTCACACCCAATTCTTGACACAAGTCAAAACATTCCACATCGTTGTCAAACAAGACTTCAATATGCTCACTAATAAAGCTGATAGGAACAAAAATATAATGGTCTGGATGTTCTGTCTGTTCTCTGAGATACTCCAAGACATCTGGCTTAATCCATGGAATACCTATATCACTTTCACTCTGCCAAGTGTTAGTATATTGCTCGGAACTCAAACCTAGTTTTTCAGCAACTAACTTGCTATTTTCAAAAATTTGGTCGATATAAGGGTCACCAAAATCCAAGGCAAAAATGGGTACACTATGGGCTGAAAAGATAACTTTAAAGCTATCTTGCTTCACTTCTTCTTTTAAAATCTTAGCAATTTCATCTGCCCAATAGTTTAAGAGCGCTTCTTCTTGATACCAATCCTTAATAACTAAAAATTGAATTTGCTTGCTTTCTAAAAATTTCTCATAACCCATGACAGAGTAGAAAGAATAATGGGGCTCCAAAATCAAGCAAATACACTGCTCAACTCCGTCTGCTTCCATCTGACTAATCACATCTGGAATAAAGGGTCTTGAAAACTTATTGGCAAAATAGACACTATACTCATTCCCCAGTCTAGCCTCTACCAAGGCAACTTCTTCACGGGTAATTCTTTGCAGAGGCGTACCTCCAATAAGTACATAATTATCATAGAGTGTTTGAATCTCGTGGTCTTGAGGTCTCACTCCACGACGAATATTTGTGAAAAAATCAGCCACACCTTCAAAGGTAATCTCTTCTGGCGAACCGAAAGTCATCATTAAAATTGCTTTTTTCATAATTGCTTCCTTGTGATATTTTTATCAAGTTTATTTTATCATTTATCCATTAATAAGTAAACGCCAACATAGCGAATTTCTCTAACTTCTGTCTTTTGTTTTTCTCTCTTTTCTATGATACAATGGAAAAAATGAATTCAAAAGGAGTTTTTTATGACTTATCCCAATCTCTTGGACCGATTCCTAACCTACGTTAAGGTCAACACGCGCTCTGATGAACACTCTACTACTACTCCAAGTACGCAGAGTCAGGTTGACTTCGCGACAAATGTCCTAATTCCTGAAATGAAACGTGTTGGATTACAAAATGTTTATTATCTACCAAATGGTTTTGCTATTGGAACTTTGCCAGCCAACGATCCGTCTTTAACACGAAAAATTGGCTTCATCTCCCACATGGATACTGCTGATTTTAATGCCGAAGGAGTTAATCCTCAGGTGATTGAAAACTACGATGGTGGTGTGATTGAACTTGGAAATTCTGATTTCAAACTCGATCCAGCTGACTTTGAGAGTCTTGAGAAATATCCAGGACAAACACTCATCACAACTGATGGAACAACTTTGCTAGGTGCTGATGACAAGTCAGGAATAGCTGAGATTATGACAGCCATTGAATATCTAACTGCTCACCCTGAAATCAAACATTGTGAGATTCGTGTTGGTTTTGGTCCAGATGAGGAAATCGGTGTTGGTGCTAATAAATTTGATGCAGAAGATTTTGATGTTGACTTTGCCTACACAGTTGATGGTGGTCCATTAGGTGAGCTTCAGTACGAGACCTTCTCAGCAGCGGGTGCTGAATTGCATTTCCAAGGACGCAATGTCCACCCTGGTACTGCCAAAGGTCAGATGGTCAACGCTCTACAGCTAGCAATTGATTTTCACAATCAACTTCCAGAGAATGACCGTCCTGAGTTAACTGAAGGTTACCAAGGTTTTTACCATCTAATGGATGTGACAGGTAGTGTTGAGGAAGCGCGTGCAAGCTACATCATTCGTGATTTTGAAAAAGATGCCTTTGAAGCGCGTAAAGCAGCTATGCAGTCTATCGCTAATAAGATGAATCAAGAACTTGGTAGCGACCGTGTCACTCTAAACTTGACAGACCAGTACTACAATATGAAAGAAGTCATTGAAAAAGATATGACTCCAATTACCATTGCTAAAGCCGTTATGGAAGATCTGGGTATCACACCTATTATCGAACCAATCCGTGGTGGAACAGACGGCTCTAAGATTTCCTTTATGGGAATCCCGACTCCAAATATCTTTGCGGGTGGTGAAAACATGCATGGACGTTTTGAATACGTCAGCCTTCAGACCATGGAACGTGCAGTTGATACTATCATTGGTATCGTAGCTTATAAAGGCTAAAATAGGCTAGGCAAAAACTCAATTTTAAGAGAAAATGAAGTAAATCTTCACACAGTAAAACGCATAGTATAAAGTTTTCAACACTTAATACTATGCGTTTTTTGATTATAAATACGAATTATTTAGTATAATTTCTCTTTATTGATGAACTGCTTGGGCCGCTGTGATAAGGGTCAACTTGTAAACATCATCTGCATTACATCCACGAGAAAGGTCATTAACTGGCTTGTTCAAACCTTGTAAAACAGGTCCTACAGCCGCAAAGCCACCAAGACGTTCGGCCATCTTGTAGCCGATATTTCCTGCCTCTATACCTGGGAAGATGAAGACATTTGCTTGACCAGCTACTGTACTTCCAGGAGCTTTCAAAGCTGCAGTTTCAGGAACAAAAGCCGCATCAAACTGCAATTCCCCATCGATTTCAAGATCAGGACGCAAGTCGTGAGCAATTTTAGTTGCTTCTACAACCTTATCGACGCTCTCACCAAATCCTGAACCTTTAGTAGAATAGCTTAGCATAGCAATTTTAGGCTCGATGCCAAACATCTTAGCTGTGATTGCTGAGTTGATGGCAATTTCAGCCAAGGCTTCTGCATCAGGATTGATATTGATAGCACAGTCTCCAAATAGGTAACGTTCCGTACCACGAACCATGAGGAAGGCACCTGAAGTACGAGTCACATTTGGACGAGTTTTGATAATTTGTAGGGCTGGACGAACTGTTGAAGCAGTTGAGTGAATCGCACCTGACACCATTCCATCAACCAAGCCCAAGTAAACCAACATAACACCAAAATAATTGACATCTTCAACCAAAACCTTGCGTGCATCTTCTTCAGACATTTTGCCCTTGCGACGCTCCACTAGAGCAGCAACCATCTCTTCAAATTGAGGATAATGTTGAGGGTCGATGACCTCATAACCATCCATGATTCCTTCAATTTCAAGATAAATTTTAATTTTTTCAGGATTTCCAAGCAAAACAGGAATCACTTCTGTTTCTTTTACCAAGCGTTTAGTTGCTTGAAGAATACGTGGCTCTTCACCTTCAGGGAGAACGATACGAGCATTTTTACCAACAAGGTTGGCTTTTAGACTTTCAAAAACTTCCATGAGTTTTCTCCTTTTAGATAATAATTATACTCTGAATCGGTTTTTATAGAGTATTAGTTGATAACTGAGTAATAAGGTTACTGAAATCATCCGGCAAGGAACTTTCTAACTGCAAGTCTTGCTCTAAAAATGGATGATAGAAGGATAGGTAATGGCAATGCAGAGCCTGACGTTGAATGCCGTCATCCAAGCTACCACCATACAAATCATCTCCCAACAAAGGAAAACCAATATGAGAAAAATGGACTCGGATTTGGTGGGTTCGACCAGTATGCAATCGAATGTCGACCAAGTGAATATTTCCATAGGAAGCGACAATCTTGTAGGAAGTATGGGCGTACTTCCCACCTTTAGCTACCCTTCTGGTGATAATAGAGTCTTCATCACGCGCAATCGGAGCAATAATTTCTCCTTCAGGCTCTAAATATCCATCTCCTTTAACCAAAGCAAAGTAACGTTTTTCAATGGACTTCTTCTGTAACTGCTTGTCTAATCGTGCATGGGCATAGCCATGCTTGGCAAAAAGCATCAAGCCAGAAGTGTCCCTATCAAGTCGGGTCACAATGTGAACCTGCTGATTTTCATAGTCTTGCTTGACGTAGTAACCCTTGATAAAATTGGCAATGGTATTGGAGTGATTGACACTAGGAATAGAAGCCACTCCATAGGGTTTATTCAAGACTAGAAAATGGTCATCCTCATAGAGAATATACAGAGGGCGCTCAATAGCTTCTAGAGTTTCAAAGCCTTCCTCAGCGGGAATATCGATGACAACTCGGTCTCCAATATCCAATAGATAGGTTGCATTTTGCGGTTGGTCATTGACTAGAATAGCTCCACCACGAAACTTAATCTTAGCTAGCAGCCCCTTAGAAACCTCGTGCTTTTTTAAGAAGGTCTTAACCTTGACATGCTCATCTGCGATAAATTCAAACCTCATTCGTCCACCTCGCCGATAAAAGCGTCCTTAACGCGGTTCCAGAAACTGGTATGACTAGGTGATGCGACAAAATGAATCTTATGATGGTCGATTTGATACTCGATTCGCTCAATATTACGGAAAGAATAAACGCTATTGTCAACCGAAATGGTATGGTAATCGTTTCTCGTTGGAATGAGTTCAATCTTATCCTTCTTAGGAACAATAATGGAAGAGCCTAACGTTCGATAGACACGATTGTTAAGGCTAGCAATTTCCGTCAACTGAAGAGCTTCAATGGTAGGGTGTAAAACAGCTCCACCGAGCGACTTGTTATAGGCTGTACTACCAGTCGGTGTCGAAACTGTTAAGCCATCTCCGCGAAAACGTTCAAAGGGAACACCATTGATTACAATATCCGCCACCATGGTTCGATCGGACCTGCGGATGCTAGCTTCGTTGAGTGCTCTGAAAATCTTAACTTCACCATTTTCAAGAAAGACCTTCACATTTAGAACAGGGTAGGAAACCTTTGCCCCAGTATCTAGCTGCAAATTAGTCACTAGCTTGTCCAACTCAAAATCACGATAGTCTGTATAGAAGCCCAAATGTCCAGTATGAACACCGATAAAGCGTACCTTGTCAAGTTGATTTTCGTACTTATGAAAAGCCGACAAGAGCATGCCATCCCCACCAATGGAGATGACAATATCCGGATTGGTATCATTGAGTATAAACTGATTTCTCTTCAAACGATCTCGCAATTCATACAAAACCCTTTGACTCTGCGGTTTTCTATTAGCTATCAGATCAATTCGTTTACCTGTATTCTTCATCTGTATCGTCACTGTTTCCTACACCGTCATTTA
The DNA here is from genome assembly GCF_002860905.1 of Streptococcus oralis subsp. dentisani. Taxonomy (GTDB): domain Bacteria; phylum Bacillota; class Bacilli; order Lactobacillales; family Streptococcaceae; genus Streptococcus; species Streptococcus oralis_BA. Next base: position 387,348 of record NZ_PKIG01000002.1, read on the forward strand.
ATTTTCTACTCAAAGGATCAAAAAGAGCCTGGGCTTCCTGGATATCATCTCGAATTTTACCCATTTCTTCATCCAACTGATGGGCAATTTTGGCAGTAATTTCCAGTCTCTTCTTTATCTCCTCTGGAAAATCCCCTTGGTACTTGTAGTTGAGAGAATGTTCTATCGTTGCCCAGAAATTCATGGCCAAGGTACGAATTTGAATTTCCGCCAAAATGGTCTTGGCACCATTGACAGTATCAACCGTATATTCTACTACCACGTGATAGGAACGGTAGCCTGATGCTTTTCGATGAGTAATGTAATCTCGCTCCTGTATGATTCGCATATCCTGACGCTTGTGCAAAATTTCCACTACTTCCTTGACGTCATCTACAAACTGGACCATCACACGCAAACCAGCAATATCCTGCAAATCATGTTCCAAGGTTGCATAAGTAATACCACGCCGAGCCATTTTTTCCTTGATACTTTCAATCGGCTTGACTCTACCAGTCACAAACTCAATAGGAGAATGCTTATTTTGCTTACGATATTGCTTCCGAATACCACGTAGTTTAATCTTTAACTCACCAACAGCTTGAATGTAAGGATCTAGAAATTCTTCCCATTCTAAGGTCATATATTCTCCCTTGTTCTCATGTTATCCTTCAAAAATATCTTTGATTTTTTCTCCAGATTCATATACAATAAATACAATGCTTATTATACCATAAATCCGCTTTCAACGATAAAGAAAAGGTAAGAAAAATGAAACATTTAGAAATTGAATTGAAAACACTCTTGAAAAAAGATGAATATGATCGTCTAAAAGACCAGTTCACAGGTGTCACTCCTGTTCTTCAAAAAAATTACTACATCGACACACCTGATTTTGAACTGCGAGAAAAGAAAGTTGCTATGCGCATTCGAACCTTTCAAGACTGGGCAGAATTGACACTCAAAGTCCCGCAAAGTGTTGGAAACATGGAATACAACCAAAAATTGCAACTAAAAGATGCTGAAAACTATCTGAGCAAGAAAGAACTTCCTCAAGGGCTAGTACTGGATGAATTGGCGAAACATGGTATTAAAACTAGTGAATGGCAGATTCTTGGTTGTCTAACGACACTTCGCTATGAAATGCAAACAGCTATTGGTCTCATGGCACTAGATGAAAGTCAGTACTTTGATATTACAGATTACGAATTAGAGCTTGAAGTGGAAAATCACGAGCAAGGCAAACAGGATTTCCAACAATTTTTAGAGGAAAATCAGATTTCCTACCAAAAAGCTCCCTCAAAATTGGTCCGATTTGTCAAAAGCATGAAAAATAGCTGAAATAATCTCCATTTTTTGGTAAAATGGAAAAGATAAAAATACACAAGTCCCAGTTCATATATGTAAGATAAATATAACTAGGATTTAAAAAGTTTACAGAGGACGGTCTATAATGTCAGATAGAAAAAACATGAAACTTTTCGCACTCAACTCTAACCAAGAGATTGCACAGAAAATTGCTCAAGCTGTTGGTGTCCCACTTGGAAAACTATCATCACGTCAATTTTCAGATGGAGAAATCCAAGTAAATATCGAAGAAAGTGTCCGTGGTTATGATGTGTACATCATCCAATCAACAAGTTTCCCTGTTAACAACCACCTAATGGAATTGCTTATCATGGTCGACGCTTGTGTGCGCGCAAGTGCCCACAGTATCAACGTTGTCCTTCCATATTTTGGCTATGCACGTCAAGACCGCATTGCTTCACCACGTGAGCCACTTACAGCTAAACTAGTTGCTAATATGCTAGTTAAGGCTGGAGTTGACCGTGTTCTTACGCTTGATTTGCATGCTGTTCAGGTGCAAGGCTTCTTTGATATTCCTGTTGACAACCTCTATACAGTTCCTCTATTTGCAAAACATTACTGCGATAAGGGGCTCCTTGGCTCAGATGTTGTTGTCGTTAGCCCTAAAAATTCAGGTGTGAAACGTGCTCGTAGCTTGGCTGAGTATCTTGATGCTCCTATCGCCATTATCGACTACCCTCAAGACGATGCAACTCGCAACGAAGGTTATATCATCGGTGATGTTGAAGGTAAGAAAGCCATCTTGATTGATGATATTCTTAATACAGGACGCACCTTCTCTGAAGCTGCTAAAATCGTTGAACGTGAAGGGGCTACAGAAATTTATGCTGTTTCTAGTCATGGTCTCTTCGTTGAAGGAGCTGCCGAACTTCTTGACAATACTAAGATTAAAGAAATTCTTGTGACTGATTCAGTAGCAACAAAAGAAAAAACTCCTAAAAACGTATGCTACATCACTGCTAGTGAGTTAATTGGTGATGCCATCGTCCGTATCCACGAAAGAAAACCAGTCAGCCCACTCTTTGCCTACAACAAAAAGAAATAAGGTGATTCTTTGATTTATTTGGACAATGCTGCAACGACTCCTATGTCAGCAGTTGCTATTTCAGCGATAACCAAGGTTATGCAAGAAACCCACGGAAACCCTTCTAGTATTCATGGTCATGGTCGTCAAGCTGGTAAACTCTTGCGAGAAGCCCGTCAGGAACTAGCTCAGTTACTGGGGACAAAACCTCAACATATCTTTTTCACTTCTGGTGGGACAGAAGGCAACAATACTGCTATCATTGGCTACTGCCTTCGTCACCAAGAACAAGGAAAACATATCATCACAACTGCCATCGAGCACCATGCTGTCCTTGAAACGATTGATTACTTGGTTCAACACTTTGGTTTTAAAGTAACCATTATCCAACCAGAAAATCAAGAGATCACGGCCCAACAAATTCAAAAGGCTTTACGTGACGATACGATTTTGGTTTCTACCATGTTTGCTAATAATGAGACAGGAAACCTACTTCCCATTGCTGAAATTGGCCAAATACTCAAGCAACACCCTGCTGCCTATCATGTCGATGCAGTTCAGGTTATTGGAAAAATCCCTATTCATCCAGAAGAATTGGGCATCGATTTTCTCACTGCTTCGGCCCACAAGTTCCATGGTCCTAAGGGAATCGGTTTTCTCTACGCATGTAGCATGGACTTTGATTCCTATCTACATGGCGGAGACCAAGAACAGAAAAAACGTGCAGGAACTGAAAATTTAGCTGCCATCGTAGGCATGGTTGCAGCCCTAAAAGAAGACCTAGAAAAGCAAGAAGACAATTTTCAACATGTACAAGATTTAGAAACTGCCTTTCTTGCAGAGCTAGAGGGAGTTCAATATTACCTGAATAGAGGCGAACACCATCTCCCTTATGTTCTCAATATTGGATTTCCTGACCAGAAAAATGACCTCTTACTCCTTCGTCTAGATTTAGCTGGAATTTCAATCTCTACTGGCTCAGCCTGTACGGCAGGCATTGTCCAATCCAGCCATGTTCTTGAAGCTATGTACGGGGCAAATTCAGAACGCTTGAAGGAATCCGTTCGTATCAGTTTGTCGCCACAAAATACTGTTGAAGACCTACATACCCTCGCAAAAACCTTAAAAGAAATTATCGGAGGTTAGCCATATGGCATTTGAAAAAACCATTCAGTTAAAAAATTGTCGTTACGACTACACTCTTAGCCCTTCTGTTAAAAAATTCACCCTCAAGGACAACACCTTTTTTGAGACTAAGGTTGGGAACTATGAACTGACTCGCCTTTTGGAAAAAGTGCCAAACAGCGGTGAAGGCTTCCAACTCAAAATCATCATTAACAAGGAACTTACAGGTGCTAAAATCAATATCACTGACAAGTTTGGGCTACGTCTAGTTGATATTTTCAAATCAGAAGACCACCACATTCATCAGGAAAAATTCTACTTCCTCATGGATAGCTTGGTAGAACGTGGTGTCTTTACAAAATCGGAAAGATAGAGCCAAAATGTTTGAACTGACCTATAAGGACAACTATCATGTAGAGCGCACTCTCAATTATGAGGATTACGAGGCTCTCATGCTGGCTCTGTCAGGATGTGTGACTCTGCCAGATACACTTTATGTGACTTCTTTGACCTTTAAGGGCCAGGAAGTTTACCAAGGACTGGTCGGAGACCTCTACCGTTTTCTATCACATGCAGATTTTTTACATCAAAACTAAGATTTTTCTTAGTTTTTTCTTGTTTTTGTTGATTTTTTCACAATGTTTCTATAAAATAGAAGAATAGAAAGGTTGTGATTTTGTGAAAGATAAACAGTCTGCTATTCCAAAAGCTACAGCGAAAAGACTCTCTCTCTACTATCGAATTTTTAAGAGATTTCATGCAGAAAAGATTGAACGTGCCAACTCTAAGCAAATTGCAGAGGCCATTGGGATTGATTCAGCGACCGTACGTCGTGATTTTTCCTATTTTGGTGAACTAGGTCGTCGTGGTTTTGGCTATGATGTCAAAAAACTGATGACGTTTTTTGCCGATTTGCTTAATGATAACTCTATTACCAATGTCATGCTGGTTGGTATTGGAAATATGGGGCATGCCCTTCTCCACTACCGCTTTCATGAGCGTAACAAGATGAAGATTATCATGGCCTTTGACCTTGATGACCATCCTGAAGTCGGTAGCCAAACTCCTGACGGGATTCCCATTTACGGGATTTCTCAAATCAAGGATAAAATCAAGGATGCTGATGTCAAAACTGCTATCCTGACCGTTCCTAGCGTCAAATCACAAGAGGTTGCTAATCTCTTGGTAGATGCTGGTGTGAAAGGAATTCTCAGTTTTTCACCAGTTCATCTTCATTTACCAAAAGACGTGGTCGTTCAGTATGTTGATTTGACAAGTGAACTCCAAACCCTCCTCTATTTCATGCGAAAAGAGGATTAGAAAGCGAAAATCATTTTATGAAAAAACCAGTTATAGGGATTACAGGAAACGAAAAAACTCATCCAGATGATGACATCATGATGAGCTACGCAGCAAAAGGCTTTGTTGAAGGCGTTAAAGACGCTGGAGGGATTCCCATCATCCTACCGATTGGTGATCAAGAAATGGCCTGCCACTATATCAGTATGATTGACAAGCTCATCTTGACAGGTGGGCAAAATGTTGATCCAAAATTCTATGGTGAACCAAAAACCATTGATAGCGATGACTACCACCTTCAAAGGGATATCTTTGAACTGGCCCTCATCAAGGAAGCTATTAAACAGAAAAAGCCAATTTTTTCTGTCTGCCGTGGAACACAACTCTTTAACGTTGCCATGGGTGGAACTTTGTACCAAGATATAGAAGACCATTGGCAGAATTGTTCGGCTGAGTACACAACCCAACGCTTGGTGACAGAACCAGATACTGTTCTCCGAGAAATCTATGGAGAAATCTCCCATATCAACTCCTTCCATCACCAGAGTATCAAGGATTTAGCACCTAACTTAAAGATTGCAGCTCATGATCCTAAAGATGGTATCATTGAGGCTGTCATGAGTACGGATGATGTTGCCTTTCTCGGTGTCCAATGGCATCCAGAGTTTCTTTTTGAAAATCGTCCCAAAGATAAAAACCTCTTTGACTATATCGTTAATGAACTTTAGATTAAATCTGTCTTTTCACGATAGCTAAAATAACTGGAGTGAGAGACAATCAAATGGTCCAAGAGGACAATTCCCATCAGTTCGCAGGCTTCTTTAACAAGTTTAGTGACATGATCATCATTTCGGCTAGGGGCTACCGCTCCCGAAGGATGATTATGAACCAAGATGAGAGAGGTCGCCATATGCTTGATGGCATAGTGAAGAATCTCTCGCGGCTCAGCAATACTGCGAGTGGCTGAGCCGATAAAAATGGTCTGTTGATGGATGATTTGATTTTGAGTATTGAGATAGAGCGCCACCAGGTGCTCTTGTTTTTTATCCCCCAATTCCTGCTGCATCTTCTTGGCCAACTTTTGGCTACTGAGAATACTTTCCATCTCAAGGGTCTCATGCTTGTGAATACGATGCCCCAGTTCAATCATAGCTTGTAACTCTATGGCCTTAACACGGCCGATACCAGATAGGCTCTGCAATTCCTGCAGGGTCATTTTTTTCAAATCCGTTAGGCTTGAAAGATTGCTCAAGACTTTCTGGGCAATTTCAAAAACGCTAGCTTGACGTGTTCCTGTCCTGAGTAAAATAGCTAGCAACTCTTGGTTACTGAGCGCTTCCACTCCTTCTTGGGCCAATCTCTCTCTTGGTAATAATGAATCTTCTTGGAATGAAATACTGTACATAAAAATCCTCCTCACTTTATTATTCGTGAGAAGGATGAAAAATTAGATTTTTTTCTCAATTGGAGCCACACTAGCTAAAAGTTTTTTCAAACCTACTTCTGGGAAATTGATTTTTAATTCCTGCGTAGCACCGCTACCTGAGACTTCCAGAACAGTTCCCTCTCCCCATTTTTTGTGGAGAGCAATGTCACCAATGGACCAATTTGTCTCGCTAGACGCTGATTTTGCACCAGCTGAAAGTTGACCAAATGGAAGACCGCTTGACTGAATAGTTTTTGGTGCCACACCGCGTTTACGGTCTTGAAGAGCTTGAGCCAAACTCATTCCTTGACCGAAGGCAAGGCCACCACTACTATATGATGCTTTAAAGCTTGTATTTGATGGACGAGCCAGACCTTGATATTCAAGCAATTCTGAACTGATTTCGTTAATAAAACGAGTCGGACGGTTGTAGTTGGTACGACCAAAAAGCAGGCGCGAGTTGGCATTGGTCAGATAGAGGATTTTCTCTGCACGCGTAATTCCTACATAGGCCAGACGGCGTTCTTCTTCTAATTCATCTTGATCTTCAGCTGCACGGCTAAGCGGAAAGACATTTTCTTCCATCCCAATCAAAAAGACAACTGGAAACTCGAGACCTTTGGCAGCATGCAGGGTCATCAAGGTCACTTCTGATGTCTCCTGACTACCTGAATCTGTGTCGGCAATCAAGGCCAAGTCATTTAAGAAACGACTCAGTTTGTCCAGACCAATTTCTTCTTCTGCCACATCAGAGGTGTCATCAAAGTTTTTCGTCACAGAAAGGAACTCTTCGATATTTTCAACCCGAGCCTTGCTTTCTAGAGTTGCTTGGGCATTAAGAATATCAACGTAACCTGTTTTTTCTAGAATAGCCTCAACCAACTCTGTAATAGTTAATTGGTCCAGTTGCTCCCGCAAATCCAGAATCATATTGGCAAAATCCCATATAGACTGGGCTGCTTTACCCTTGATACCAGACAACATGATATTGGCTGAAGCATCCAGCATAGACATATTTTGCAAATTTGCAAAATCACGGATTTTCTCAACTGTACCTGGCCCAATTCCACGTTTAGGCTCGTTGATAATACGCTCAAAACTGATATTGTCACTCAAATTGGCAATGAGGTTGAGGTAAGCGATAATATCTCGGATTTCCTTACGGCTGTAGAACTTGGTTCCGCCAACCATGGTATAAGGGATATTTGACTTGAGCAAGGCTTCCTCAATAGTACGGGACTGCGCATTAGTACGATAAAGAACTGCAAAATCCTTGTGAAGGAAGTTTTGACTCCGACCAAGTTCATCGATAGTTCTGGCTACAAATACAGCCTCATCTAGCTCATCATTGGCACGATAGTAAACGATTTGTTCCCCATCAGCGTTTTGAGTCCAGAGATTCTTAGGACGGCGGTTTTTATTGTTTTTAATGACCTCGTTGGCCGCTTGGAGAATAGTTTTGGTTGAACGATAATTCTCCTCCAACAAAACAACCTTGGCTTGGGGATAATCTTTCTCGAAGTCCAAGATATTCTGCATATCAGCACCACGCCAACCATAGATAGACTGGTCCGCATCCCCAACAACACAGATGTTTTTAAAACGTGAAGCCAAGAGTTTGACCAATTGATACTGGGCATGGTTAGTATCTTGGTACTCATCAACATGGATGTACTGAAACTTCTGCTGATAGTAGGTCAAAACATCAGGATTTTGATCAAAGAGACGTAGGGTCAGCATAATCAAATCATCAAAGTCAACAGACTCAGACTGACGCAGTTCTTTTTGGTAAGCAGTGTAGCACTGGGCCACGATTTGCGTGTACATATCTCCAGCTTGGGCAGCATAAGCCACATCATCAATCAGATCATTCTTAGCATTGGAAATAGTCCCTAAGATACTCCGTTCATTCCATTTTTTAGGATCCAAGTTCAACTGTTTGAGAATGCGTTTCATGAGCGTTCGCTGTTCACCAGGATCGACAATTGTAAAATTGCGATTGTAGCCAATATGGTCCGCATCGCGACGCAAAATACGCACACACATGGAGTGGAAGGTCGCAATCAGACAGTCCTGAGTGGCTGGATTAAGGTTATAAGCACGCTCTTTCATCTCACGCGCAGCCTTGTTAGTAAAGGTAATGGCCAAGATATTCCAAGGATTAACCAGCTTTTCATCAATCAGATAAGCAATACGGTGGGTTAAAACACGGGTCTTACCAGAACCAGCCCCCGCCATGATTAACAAGGGCCCTTCTGTCGTTTGCACCGCCTCAGCCTGACGGTCATTCATTCCATTTAATAATGCGTTCATCTTCTCTTCCTTACTCTTGAAGTCAATATTTCTATTATATCAGAATTCAGGGAAAATATCTTTACCTAGACTGGTTACGTGTAGAAGGAAACTTCTTATATCTAGATAAAAAATGAGCTTGGATATTATTTCCAAACTCATTTATTACTCAATAAAAATCGAAGTGCAAACTAGGAAGCTAGCCGCAGGCTGTACTTGAGTACGGCAAGGTGAAGCTGACGTGGTTTGAAGAGATTTTCGAAGAGTATAAAGTCAATTGCAATATACTAGAACAAGCCTAATACTGTTCCATCGCTTTCAACATCCATGTTGAGGGCTGCTGGTCGTTCGGGAAGTCCTGGCATGGTCATGACATCGCCAGTTAGGGCAACGATAAAGCCTGCCCCTAATTTTGGTACCAATTCACGAATAGTAATTTCAAAGTTTTCAGGTGCTCCAAGTGCATTTGGATTATCTGAGAAACTATATTGAGTTTTAGCCATACAGATTGGCAATTTGTCCCAACCGTTTTGAACGATTTGAGCGATTTGTGTTTGAGCTTTCTTCTCAAAGTTCACTTTGCTACCACGGTAGATTTCAGTAACAATCTTTTCAATCTTTTCTTGGACAGAAAGGTCATTGTCATACAAACGTTTATAGTTAGATGGGTTTTCAGCGATAGTCTTGACAACTGTTTCGGCAAGTGCTACTCCACCTTCTGCGCCATCAGCCCAGACACTTGCCAACTCAACTGGTACATCGATTGAGGCACAGAGTTCTTTCAAGGCTGCGATTTCAGCTTCTGTATCAGAGACAAATTCATTAATAGCTACGACTGCTGGAATACCGAACTTACGGATATTTTCAACGTGGCGTTTCAAGTTAGCAAAACCGGCACGAACCGCCTCCACATTTTCCTCTGTCAAAGCGTCTTTAGCCACGCCACCATTCATCTTAAGGGCACGAAGGGTTGCTACAATAACTACTGCATCTGGAGAAGTTGGCAAGTTTGGTGTCTTGATATCAAGGAATTTCTCGGCACCAAGGTCTGCACCAAAACCAGCTTCAGTAACTGTGTAATCAGCCAAGTGAAGGGCTGTTGTAGTTGCTAAGACAGAGTTACATCCGTGAGCAATATTGGCAAATGGACCACCATGTACAAAGGCAGGTGTACCGTAAATTGTCTGAACTAGGTTCGGCTTAATCGCATCCTTCAAAATCAAAGCTAAAGCACCTTCAACCTGCAAATCACCTACAGAAACAGGTGTACGGTCATAGCGATAACCGATTACGATATTGGCCAAACGACGTTTCAAGTCCTCGATGTCTGTTGCCAAGCAAAGAATTGCCATGATTTCGGAAGCAACTGTAATATCAAATCCATCCTCACGAGGAATACCGTTTAGAGGACCACCAAGTCCAACGGTCACATGGCGAAGAGCACGGTCGTTCAAATCCACAACACGTTTCCAGAGGATACGACGTTGGTCAATTCCCAACTCATTCCCTTGGTGCAAGTGGTTGTCAATCAAGGCAGAAAGAGCGTTGTTGGCAGTTGTAATGGCATGCATGTCTCCAGTAAAGTGGAGATTGATATCTTCCATTGGCAACACTTGAGCGTAACCACCTCCTGCAGCACCGCCCTTAATCCCCATTACTGGACCAAGAGATGGTTCGCGGATAGCGATCATGGTTTTCTTGCCAATCTTGTTCAAGGCATCCGCAAGACCAATGGTAATAGTTGATTTTCCTTCACCTGCAGGTGTTGGGTTGATGGCAGTAACCAGAATCAATTTTCCAACTGGATTACTCTCAACTGCACGAATTTTATCAAAGCTGAGCTTAGCCTTGTACTTTCCGTACAACTCCAAATCGTCGTAAGAAATACCAAGTTTCTCTACAACATCAACGATTGGCTTCAACTCAATACTCTGTGCGATTTCAATATCTGTTTTCATTCAAAACTCCTCTAACCTCTTTTATGATAATTCATTATAACACAAAACAAGATTTTTAACATCCTTAAACTCTCTAAACGTTCGTAAATATCCCTGTTTTTAAGGTTTTTAGAGTCCTTTCTTAAATTTTATATGGCTTTATAGTTTGAAACTATATTCTTTCCTTTTACCAAAATTTTATCACTTTCATTTTACTTACCGTTTATTTTTGTGTACAATAGTGCTATGAAAATTTTAGTTACATCGGGCGGTACCAGTGAAGCTATCGATAGCGTCCGCTCTATCACTAACCATTCCACAGGTCGCTTGGGGAAAATCATCACTGAAACCTTGCTTGCTGCTGGGCATGAAGTTTGTTTAATTACGACAAAACGATCTTTGAAGCCAGAAGCTCATCCCAACCTAAGTATTCGAGAAATTAGCAATACCAAGGACCTTCTACTGGAAATGCAAGAACGTGTTACAGATTATCAGGTTTTGATTCACTCAATGGCGGTGTCTGATTACACTCCTGTCTATATGACAGGGTTTGAGGAAGTTCAATCTAGTTCCAATATAGAAGAATTTTTAAGCAAGCAAAATCATCAAGCTAAGATTTCTTCAACTGATGAGGTTCAGGTTTTGTTTCTGAAAAAAACACCAAAAATCATCTCTCTAATCAAGGAATGGAATCCTGCTATTCATCTGATTGGTTTCAAACTGCTGGTTGATGTCTCTGAGGATTATCTCATCGAGATTGCCAGAAAAAGTCTTATCAAGAACCAAGCAGACTTAATCATTGCAAATGACCTGACTCAAATCTCAGCAAACCAGCATCGTGCAATCTTTGTTGAGAAAGATCAGCTTCAAACAGTCCAAACTAAAGAAGAAATTGCAGAACTCCTCCTTGAAAAAATTCAAACCTATCATTCATAGAAAGGAAAGCTATGGCACATATTCTCTTGGCTGTAACGGGGTCAATCGCCTCTTACAAGTCGGCAGATTTAGTTAGTTCGCTTAAAAAACAAGGCCATCAAGTCACTGTCTTAATGACCCAGGCTGCTACAGAGTTTATCCAACCTTTGACTCTACAGGTCTTATCACAGAATCCTGTCCACCTGGATATCATGAAGGAACCCTATCCTGAACAGGTTAATCATATCGAACTTGGTAAAGAAACGGATTTATTTATCGTGGTACCTGCAACAGCTAACACTATTGCAAAACTAGCCCACGGCTTTGCGGACAACATGGTAACCAGTACAGCTCTAGCATTGCCCAGTCATATCCCTAAACTAATAGCTCCTGCTATGAATACAAAAATGTATGAACATCCGGCAACTCAGGCTAATCTGAAAACATTAGAAACCTACGGCTATCAGCTGATTGCTCCTAAGGAATCCCTACTAGCTTGTGGAGACCACGGACGAGGAGCTTTAGCTGACCTCACAATTATTTTAGAAAGAATAAAGGAAACTCTCGATGAAAAAACGCTCTAATATTGCACCCATTGCTATCTTTTTTGCAACCATGCTCGTGATACACTTTCTGAGCTCACTTATCTTTAACCTTTTTCCATTCCCAATCAAACCGACTATCGTTCATATTCCTGTCATTATTGCCAGCATTATTTACGGTCCACGAGTTGGGGTTACACTTGGATTTTTGATGGGGCTACTTAGTTTGACGGTTAATACAATTACGATTCTACCGACAAGCTACCTCTTCTCACCATTCGTACCAAACGGAAACATCTACTCAGCTATCATTGCCATCGTTCCACGTATTTTGATTGGTTTAACTCCGTATCTAGTTTATAAACTGATGAAAAATAAAACTGGTCTTATTTTAGCTGGTGCTCTTGGTTCACTTACCAACACAGTCTTTGTACTTGGTGGAATCTTCTTCCTATTTGGAAATGTTTTTGATGGAAATATCCAAAAACTCCTAGCAACCGTTATCTCAACAAATTCGATTGCTGAATTAGTTATTTCCGCAGTTCTAACCCTAGCAATTGTTCCAAGGCTACAGACTTTGAAAAAATAAAAACAACCTCCGCTTTCATACTTGAAGGTGGAGATTTTGTTTGATGTGGTTTGTGTTTTTAGTGAAATGTTTACGAGTCTTTAATTAAAAAAATGACCTATAAACTCAAGTAAATCCTTGCTTTATTGTCTTGTTTATTATACTATACTAGTGTATATACAGTTAAAAAGGAGATTCTTATGAATACACGGAAAAAGACACAATTTATGACAATGACTGCCCTCTTAACGGCTATTGCAATTTTGATTCCAATTGTTATGCCTTTCAAGATTGTCATTCCACCTGCTTCCTATACTTTAGGAAGCCACATCGCTATTTTTATTGCCATGTTCTTATCGCCCTTGATGGCTGTTTTTGTCATCCTAGCCTCTAGTTTTGGATTTTTGATGGCTGGCTATCCCATGGTTATCGTTTTTAGAGCTTTCTCTCATATCGTTTTTGGTACCCTAGGAGCTCTTTACCTACAAAAATTCCCCGATACCCTAGATAAACCAAAAGCTTCCTGGATTTTCAACTTTGTGTTAGCGCTTGTCCATGCCCTTGCTGAAGTATTAGCTTGTGTCATTTTTTATGCAACTTCCGGTACCAATGTAGAAAATATGTTTTATGTTCTATTTGTACTAGTTGGATTTGGCACAATTATCCATAGTATGGTAGACTATACATTAGCACTAGCTGTCTATAAAGTGCTTCGAAAACGCCGTTAAAAAGGAAAAGCTATGACAAAAGATCGCAAACATGCTCTGCTCCAACTCTTGAGAGAAGCTTCTAAAGCCCTTAATGGCCAAAGTTTGGCGGAACATTTTCATGTCACACGTCAGGTCATTGTACAGGACATTGCAATTTTAAGAGCCGATGGCGCTCCTATCCTATCCACCAATCGTGGCTACATCTATAAGCAAATTGAAACCAATCCTTATGTTCACAAACTTTTCAAAGTGAAACATGAAGTTGAAGAAATCGGTCAAGAACTCTTTGCTATCGTTGATAATGGTGGACGTGTTCAAAATACCTTGATTGACCATCCCGTCTATGGAGAAATTGAAACCTTACTTAAACTGTCTTGTCGCAGAGATGTACAACATTTTCTAGAGCAAGTCGAACATTCAGATTTTAGACCTCTGTCTGAATTGACAGATGGCATCCATTACCACCTAGTCGAAGCCGAAACACAACAAGACCTCCACTATATCGAGGAGGCCTTGGATCAGCTAGGTTATTTAGTAAAAGACTAGAAGATTTTCTTCGCCCAGCCATCTTCTGTACGGTGGTGGTAGAAAAACTCTGACTTGTCAGGAGCTTCCATCATTTCCATTAAAGGCAACATATCATAGGCCAGATCCAAGTTTGGAATCTGGTCTTTTTGCACCCAAGAAACTTCTCCAAATCCAAAAGATTGAGACTTTTATATAGAATCAGCTATAACATGTTCTAAAGACTATCCGCTTGATTTTATATTGAAAAGCTTCTCCTTAATTTTTCAAAATTTCGTCCCCTTAATTTTACTTTCGAGCAATAAACATACCATATTCTTTAGGAATAATTAACTTACCCTTATGAAAATGTACTTCCAATCTTTTACGAATGACTTTTTCTTCTAGCGAACCTATTTCTGAAATTCCTTTAAAGGATTGGATGTATTTAGCTAGATCATCCATGCTAGTTACCTGTAACTCATCATCATAGAGTAATGTATCGACAGAGTTAAAATACCTACTCAGGTACCTTTTGCCATTTTGTAAAGTAAAAGTTTTATTTTCCAAATCTTGATTAATCTCATCTTTAAATAAACTTGCCAAATAATCTACAACTCCATTTTCACCAAATGTAGCACAGTAAAAAATTCCGCCTGTTTTTAAGACTCTATTCACCTCAGAGAGCGCTTTAGGAATATCATTTACATGATGTAGAAGCATATTAGCAATAACAATATCAAACGTTTCATCCTCAAAAGAAATCTTTTGAATATCCATTATTTCATAGTTAACATTGTCTCTATTTCCAATCACTGATCTCGTTGTTCTCACCATATCTTTAGAAAAATCTGTAACAACCAACTGCTTCATTTTATCTATAGAATCACTATTACTTTTCCACAGTTCTCCTGTACCACATCCCAATTCTAGAACCTTTACTTCATCAGTGATTTGGTAGTTAGAAAATATCCAATTATTAAATCCCAATTTATTTTTTGAATACTTCTTATGCAATTCTACTCGAATATCAAGACTATCATGACTTTTATATTGTTCAATTACTTTATCATCCATTTTCTGGTACTTCCTTTCATATTTTAAGATTATACCATAAAACAAAACAATCTCCGATTTAAACATTGAAGGTGGAGATTGTTCAAAATATAGATAGGAAATTTAGCAATATTCAGTTGACTTACACCACCATACTTAGCCTATATTTCAGTACCGTACTTTAAAAGATAACACCTATCAACTAATCATAGAACTAAAAAGTTTCTTTCTCCCAGCCATCTTCTGTACGATGACGGTAGAAAAATTCAGATTTGTCCGGAGCTTCCATCATCTCCATCAAAGGTAGCATATCATAGGCCAGATCCAAGTTTGGAATCTGGTCTTTTTGCACCCAAGAAACTTCTCCTTCATCTGAAGAGCGAAGGGTACCAGAGAACTCAGTTGCCTTATAACAAATGACAATATAGCGCCCACCTGTATCCAGTGGCCAATTTTTAATGCCGACAAGTTGAGGATTTTGGATAGTCAATCCTGTTTCTTCGTAGATTTCACGAATGACAGACTCTGCGAAAGACTCGCCATTTTCTACATGGCCTCCTGGAAAGGCAAAACCAGACCAGCGATTGGTTTCTGGAGAGCGATACTGCATCACCACGCGCTTAGTTTCTAGATCTTCAATCAGACAAATATTTGTTAAAATCGTTAATTGGGAACGGGACATATTTTCTCCTTTAAGTACTATTCTAATCCAATGCCTTCACTTCCAGCATCATATCACGTATCTGAGCTGCTAGTTCAAAGTCAAGCACCTCAACGGCTTCCTGCATTTGTTTTTCTAGTTTCTTGACAAGTTCTTTGCGCTCTTGTTTGTTGAGGCTATTGATGTCGACTTCCTTGTCTTCTTCCTTGGCTACTGCCTTGGTTACGGCAATCAGGTCACGGATTTCTTTCTTGATTGTCTGAGGCACAATACCGTGTTCTTCATTATAGGCTATCTGGATTTTGCGACGACGGGCAGTTTCATCGATAGCACGTTGCATAGACTGGGTAACGGTGTCCGCATACATGATGACATGGCCTTCGCTGTTACGGGCAGCGCGTCCAATGGTCTGGATGAGTCCACGCTCGTTACGAAGGAAACCTTCCTTGTCAGCATCGAGAATAGCTACTAGGCTCACTTCAGGTACGTCAATCCCTTCACGTAGCAAGTTGATTCCGACCAAGACATCAAAGACACCCAAGCGCAGGTCACGGATAATCTCCGTACGTTCCAAAGTCTTGATATCCGAGTGCATGTACTTAACCTTGATACCCATTTCCTTCAAATAGTCGGTTAAGTCCTCTGCCATTTTCTTGGTCAAGGTGGTGATAAAGGTACGCTCATTTTTTTCAACACGGGCATTAATTTCACCTAAGAGATCATCAATCTGTCCCATAGTCGGACGGACTTCCACCTCTGGGTCCAAAAGCCCTGTCGGACGAATGATTTGCTCAATCACTGTCTCGGTCTGTTCATTTTCATAGTCGCCCGGTGTCGCTGAAACGTAAACAATCTGGTGCACATGGCTTTCAAACTCTTCACGACGAAGAGGACGATTGTCCAAGGCGGAGGGCAAACGGAAACCATAATTTACTAACATTTCCTTACGAGAACGGTCTCCATTGTACATGCCTTTGATTTGTCCCATGGTCATGTGACTTTCGTCAATCATAATCAAGAAATCATCTGGGAAGAAGTCGAGAAGGGTATAAGGAGGCTCTCCTTCGCTCCGTCTATCCATGTGACGTGAGTAGTTTTCAACCCCATTTGTATAGCCCATCTCGCGCAACATTTCGATATCATACTCTGTCCGCTGTTTCAAACGCTGGGCTTCAAGCAGTTTGCCTTCCTTCTCAAAGATAGCTAGTTGCTCTTCTAATTCTGCTTGAATCTTGGCAATAGCATCCTCCATATGATCGTCATTGGTCACAAAGTGAGTCGCAGGGAAAATCGCCAAATGATCCACTTCTCCCAATACCTGACCAGTCAGGGCCTCAACCTCACGAATACGGTCAATTTCGTCTCCAAAAAATTCTACTCGAAAAGCGTGTTCATCACGAGATGCTGGGAAAATCTCCACCACATCCCCACGAACGCGAAATCTTCCCCGTTGGAAATCAATATCATTACGTTCAAACTGGATATCAACCAAGTCATTCAAGAGTTTATCACGAGAAATTTCAAGACCTGGACGCAGACTCACAACACTGTCAGCATATTCCTTGGGCGAACCCAAACCATAGATACAAGAGACAGAAGCCACGACGATAACATCGTTACGCTCAAGAAGGGCTGAAGTCGCTGAGTGGCGGAGCTTGTCAATCTCGTCATTGACAGAACTATCCTTCTCAATGTAGGTATCACTAGAAGGGACATAGGCCTCAGGTTGGTAATAATCATAGTAAGACACGAAGTACTCAACTGCATTTTCAGGGAAAAATTCCTTAAATTCTCCATAGAGCTGACCAGCAAGCGTCTTATTGTGAGCAATGACCAGAGTTGGTTTATTTACTTTGGAAATAACCTGACTCATGGTGTAGGTCTTCCCTGTTCCAGTCGCCCCCATCAGAATCTGAGCTTTTTCTCCACCCTCGATATTATCAACCAACTGCTCAATAGCTTGAGGTTGGTCTCCTGAAGGTTGATATTTTGATACTAGTTTAAATTGATTGTCTGTAATGCGATTGATCATAAGAATCCTCTCTCCATGTGCTATTCCTATTTTAGCATACTTGTATCATTTTCACGAAGAAAAGGACAGACCGAAGTCACATCCTCTCATTTTCTTTCTTTAATTGATAAGCGAGATAGACAATCAGCAGTAGTAAAACCAGACTTGTCATGATAGAACCTTCAATCCCAAAAGAACCACCTGATAACCAATCTTGATTGCCTTGTGGTAAAAAGGTCATCAGTGATGTCCCAGACGGCTGACCGCTAACTAAAATCCCAAAGAGATTACCCTGAGCAAAATTCCAAGCCCCATGAATACCTGCAACACCCCAAACTGTATCGGTTTTGAGGAGGTAAAGTGACATGGCAACTCCAAATAAGAAGAGATTCACTAGAGATAGAGGTGTGAGACCCGAATTACCCATATGAAGCAGGGTAAAGAACAGGCTAGATATAAGAACAGCAAATTTTAGATTGGTTCTTGAGGCCAATTGGGGAAGGAGCCAAGCACGGGCTACCACTTCTTCTGTTGTCCCCTGTAAAATCCAAAAAGGGATAGTAAAGACTACAAAGACAAGCGAGTAAAGATTCAAGTGAAGGGATTCCAAACGATATTGCCCCAAGGCTACTAAACCTAACAAGGTCAGAAGAAAAAGTGCCAAACCTAAGCCAAATCCTTTCAGAAGACTGCTGAGGAAATTTTCTCTATAAAATCCCAAGGTTCGAATAGGTCTTTTCTCAACTTTTCTAGTCCATCTGAACACAGTGTTGAGAACGAACCCAAAGGCCAGTAAATCTAAAATTAAATGAAAGTCACTTGTTTTATCCGTCAAGCTCTGATGCAAGGTCTGCAAGTAGGCTGCAAGATTTTGACCAGCCTCTCCAAAATTTCTAGCAAGTCCGATGAGAGCTAACAAACTAATACCATATAAAGTATAAGCCACAAACTCTCCTATGAAGACAAAAACAAAGGCTAACAAGGGGCTTGTGTAGAGGTTTAACCGCATTTGGGAAGCTTGGAAGTCTTTAAATATTCTTTTGTTCTTCATATCCCTGTCCTCTTTTCTTCTATTATATACTATTATAGCACTTTTTAATAGCAATTCAAGAAAGAAAAGAAATAATCAATGTTATATTTTCTGTCACAGAAATATAAAAATTTGCCTTTTTTTACTTTTTCTGATATAATGGGAAAATATTCGGAAAAGGAGACTAAAAATGAAGAAAAAATTTCTAGCATTTTTGCTAATTTTATTCCCAATTTTCTCATTAGGTATTGCCAAAGCAGAGACGATTAAGATTGTGTCTGATACCGCCTACGCACCTTTTGAGTTTAAAGATTCAGATCAAACTTATAAAGGAATTGATGTTGACATTATCAACAAAGTCGCTGAGATTAAAGGATGGAACATTCAGATGTCCTATCCTGGATTTGACGCAGCGGTAAATGCGGTTCAAGCTGGTCAAGCTGACGCTATCATGGCAGGGATGACAAAGACTAAAGAACGTGAAAAAGTCTTCACCATGTCTGATACTTACTATGATACAAAAGTTGTCATTGCAACTACAAAGGCACACAAGATTAGCAAGTACGACCAATTAACTGGTAAAACTGTTGGTGTTAAAAACGGAACAGCCGCTCAACGTTTTCTTGAAACAATCAAAGATAAATACGGCTTTACTATTAAAACATTTGACACTAGTGATTTGATGAACAACAGCTTGAGTACTGGTGCCATTGATGCTATGATGGATGATAAACCTGTTATCGAATATGCTATTAACCAAGGTCAAGACCTCCATATTGAAATGGATGGTGAAGCTGTAGGTAGCTTTGCTTTCGGTGTTAAAAAAGGAAGCAAATACGAGCACCTAGTTACTGAATTTAACCAAGCCTTGGCTGAAATGAAAAAAGATGGTAGTCTTGATAAAATCATCAAGAAATGGACTGCTTCATCATCTTCAGCAGTGCCAACTACAACTACTCTAGCAGGATTAAAAGCTATTCCTGTTAAAGCTAAATACATCATTGCCAGCGATTCTTCTTTTGCACCTTTTGTTTTCCAAAACTCAAGCAACCAATTTACTGGTATTGATATGGAATTGATTAAGGCAATCGCTAAAGACCAAGGTTTTGAAATTGAAATCATCAACCCTGGTTTTGATGCTGCTATCAGTGCTGTCCAAGCTGGTCAAGCTGATGGTATCATTGCTGGTATGTCTGTCACAGATGCTCGTAAGGCAACTTTTGACTTCTCAGAATCCTACTACACTGCTAATACTATCCTTGGTGTCAAAGAATCAAGCACCATTGCTTCTTATGAAGATTTGAAAGGGAAGACAGTCGGTGTTAAAAACGGAACTGCTTCTCAAACTTTCCTAACAGAAAATCAAAGCAAATACGGTTACAAAATCAAAACCTTCGCTGATGGTTCATCAATGTATGACAGTTTAAACACTGGTGCCATTGACGCCGTTATGGATGATGAGCCTGTTCTCAAATATTCTATCAGCCAAGGGCAAAAATTGAAAACACCAATCGCTGGAACTCCAATCGGTGAAACAGCCTTTGCTGTTAAAAAAGGAGCAAATCCAGAATTGATTGAAATGTTCAATAACGGACTTGCTAACCTTAAAGCAAACGGTGAATTCCAAAAGATTCTTGACAAATACTTAGCTAGTGAGTCATCAACTGCTTCAACAAGCACTGTTGATGAGACAACTATCTGGGGCTTGCTTCAAAACAACTATAAACAACTCCTTAGCGGGCTTGGTATCACTCTTGCTCTAGCTCTTATCTCATTTGCTATTGCTATTGTTATCGGGATTATCTTCGGTATGTTTAGTGTCAGCCCGTATAAATCTCTTCGTGTGATTTCTGAGATTTTCGTTGACGTTATTCGAGGTATTCCATTGATGATTCTTGCAGCCTTCATCTTCTGGGGAATTCCAAACTTCATCGAGTCTATTACAGGCCAACAAAGTCCAATTAACGACTTTGTAGCTGGTACTATTGCCCTTTCTCTCAATGCAGCCGCTTATATCGCTGAAATCGTTCGTGGCGGTATTCAGGCCGTTCCAGTTGGTCAAATGGAAGCCAGCCGAAGCTTGGGGATCTCTTATGGCAAAACCATGCGTAAGATTATCCTGCCACAAGCAACTAAATTAATGTTGCCAAACTTTGTTAACCAATTCGTTATCGCTCTTAAAGATACAACCATCGTATCTGCTATCGGTTTGGTGGAACTCTTCCAAACTGGTAAGATTATCATCGCCCGTAACTACCAAAGTTTCAAGATGTATGCAATCCTTGCTATCTTCTATCTTGTAATTATCACACTTTTGACTAGACTAGCGAAACGCTTAGAAAAGAGGATTCGTTAATGGCAAAATTAAAAATTGATGTAAATGATTTACACAAAAACTACGGAAAAAATGAAGTCCTAAAAGGAATCACGACTAAGTTCTATGAAGGAGATGTTGTTTGTATCATCGGTCCTTCAGGTTCTGGTAAGTCAACCTTCCTCCGTAGCCTCAATCTTCTAGAAGAAGTCACTAGCGGTCACATCACTGTGAACGGCTATGACTTAACTGAAAAAACAACCAATGTTGACCACGTTCGTGAAAATATCGGAATGGTGTTCCAACACTTTAACCTCTTCCCTCATATGTCTGTATTGGACAACATTACTTTTGCTCCTATCGAGCACAAGTTGATGACTAAGGAAGAAGCTGAGAAATTGGGAATGGAGTTGCTTGAAAAGGTTGGGCTAGCAGATAAAGCTAATGCTAGCCCAGATAGCCTATCAGGTGGTCAAAAACAACGTGTGGCCATCGCTCGTGGACTTGCAATGAACCCAGATATCATGCTCTTTGATGAACCAACTTCAGCCCTTGACCCTGAGATGGTCGGAGACGTACTGAACGTTATGAAGGAATTGGCTGAGCAAGGTATGACCATGATTATCGTAACCCATGAAATGGGATTTGCCCGTCAAGTTGCCAACCGCGTTATCTTTACTGCAGACGGTGAATTCCTAGAAGACGGAACACCTGATCAAATCTTTGATAACCCACAACACCCACGTCTGAAAGAGTTCTTGGACAAGGTCTTAAACGTCTAAACTAAAACTGTAAGGATTTCCTTACAGTTTTTTTCTATCTCGTATTGGATTTTTTGATTTTTCGGAAAATTATGTTAGAATTAAGTTTATGAAATGAGGTTTCCTCATACCTAGCAAGACTAGGAATAAAAATAGAAATTAGGTAGCTAGATGTCATCTAAGGTTATTGTTACAATTTTCGGTGCGAGTGGAGACCTGGCTAAACGCAAGCTCTACCCTTCCCTTTTTAGACTATATAAATCCGGCAATCTTTCCGAGCACTTTGCCGTCATTGGAACTGCTCGTCGTCCTTGGAGCAAGGAATATTTTGAGTCTGTTGTTGTCGAATCTATCCTTGATTTGGCAGATAGTACCGAACAGGCTCAGGAGTTCGCTAGCCACTTCTACTATCAAAGTCATGATGTCAATGATACAGAGCACTACATTGCTTTGCGTCAATTGCAGGCTGAACTCAATGACAAGTACCAAGCTGAACACAACAAGCTCTTCTTCTTGTCTATGGCACCTCAATTCTTTGGAACCATTGCTAAGCACCTCAAGTCTGAAAACATTGTAGATGGAAAAGGTTTTGAACGCTTAATCGTTGAAAAACCATTTGGTACAGATTACGCAACTGCAAGCAAGTTAAATGACGAGCTCCTAGCAACATTTGACGAAGAACAAATTTTCCGTATCGACCATTATCTTGGTAAGGAAATGATTCAAAGCATCTTTGCAGTTCGCTTTGCAAACCTGATTTTTGAAAACGTTTGGAACAAGGATTTTATCGACAATGTTCAAATTACCTTTGCGGAGCGCTTGGGTGTAGAAGAACGTGGTGGCTACTATGACCAATCTGGTGCCCTCCGCGACATGGTACAGAACCACACTTTGCAACTTCTTTCTCTCCTTGCTATGGACAAGCCAGCAAGCTTCACAAAGGACGAGATTCGTGCTGAGAAGATTAAGGTCTTTAAAAATCTCTATCATCCAACTGATGAAGAACTTAAAGAACACTTTATCCGTGGTCAATACCGTTCTGGTAAGATTGATGGCATGAAATACATCTCTTATCGTAGCGAGCCAAATGTGAATCCAGAATCAACAACTGAAACCTTTGCATCTGGTGCCTTCTTTGTGGACAGCGATCGCTTCCGTGGTGTTCCTTTCTTCTTCCGTACTGGTAAACGTCTGACTGAAAAAGGAACTCATGTCAACATCGTCTTTAAACAAATGGATTCTATATTTGGAGAACCACTTGCTCCAAATATTTTGACCATCTATATCCAACCAACAGAAGGCTTCTCTCTTAGCCTAAATGGGAAGCAGGTAGGAGAAGAATTCAACTTAGCTCCGAACTCACTTGATTACCGTACAGATGCGACCGCAACTGGTGCCTCTCCAGAACCATACGAAAAATTGATTTATGATGTCCTAAATAACAACTCAACTAACTTTAGCCACTGGGATGAAGTTGGTGCGTCGTGGAAATTGATTGACCGTATCGAAGAACTCTGGGCTGAAAATGGTGCCCCACTTCATGACTATAAAGCTGGAAGCATGGGACCTCAAGCTAGCTTTGACTTACTTGAAAAATTCGGTGCCAAATGGACTTGGCAACCAGATATCGCCTATCGTCAAGATGGCCGTTTAGAATAAAAAAAATTCCTGCAAGTTTGTAACTTGCAGGATTTTTGCTTCTGATTAGATTAAGCCTTCCAAGAGACCCTTCATAAAGTTTTCTGAGTTAAACTCTCCAATATCATCGATTTTTTCACCAAAACCAATCAATTTTACAGGAATATTGAGTTCTTCACGGATGGCTAGAACAACACCACCTCGAGCAGTTCCATCAATCTTAGTCAAGACAATTCCTGTCAAAGGTGTGATTTTGGAAAATTCTTTGGCCTGTACCAGGGCATTCTGACCTGTTGATGCATCAAGTGCCAAGAAGGTTTCATGAGGTGCTTCTGGCACAACACGTTTGATGATACGACCAATCTTTTCCAGCTCAGCCATGAGGTTGTCCTTGTTTTGCAGACGACCAGCGGTATCAATCATGAGAATATCAATACCTTCAGCTACGGCACGTTCCATGCCATCAAAGACCACACTGGCTGGGTCAGCTTTTTCAGGTCCAGTCACAACTGGAACGTCCACACGACGGCCCCATTCAGCTAGCTGGGCTACCGCCCCCGCACGGAAGGTATCTGCCGCAACCAACATGACCTTCTTACCTGCTTGTTTGTAGCGGTGGGCTAGTTTCCCGATAGAAGTTGTTTTCCCAACACCATTAACACCAACAAAGAGCATGACTGTCAAGCCATCTTGGAAGTGGATACGTTCATCGTAATTGCCATTCTTTTCATAAAGCTCAACCAATTTCTCAATGATGACACGGCGAAGTGCATCAGGTTTCTTGGCGTTTTCAAGCTTGGCTTCGTAGCGTAGCTCCTCTGTTAAGTTAGAAGCGACCTGGACACCAACATCACTCATAATTAGCAGTTCTTCCAGTTCCTCGAAAAATTCTTCATCAACAGAGCGGAAATTGGCAAAGAAGGCATTCAAACGAGCACCAAATCCTGTACGAGTTTTCTTGAGACTGCGGTCATATTTTTCCTGAACAGTTTCTTCTGCCTGAGACCTTTCTGGTTCAAGCACTTCAGAACTATTTTCTTCTACAATCTCTAGGAGCTCAGTATTCTCTTCCTCTGGGACTTCTTCTGAGTTTGGAAATTCATTGACTTCTTCTTGTTGAACTTCTACAACTGGCTCTAAATTGTTATTTTCTTCAACTGTCTCTTGATTTTCGTCTTCTTCAAACACAGCTTCTTCAGAACTTTCAACTTCTGCTTCTTCATGAGGAACTTCCTCAGCTTCTGTTAAGGCAGGCTCAACATCTTCTGATAGATCAAGATTTTCCAGAGCTTCTTTTACAACTTCTTCGATTTTAGGTTCTTCTTTTTTTCCGAATAGACGGTCAAATAATCCCATATCTTAGTTCTCCTTTAACACGTATTCTTCGATAGCCCAGGCGACAGCCTCTTCATCATTGGTCATTGGTGTCACTACATTTGCGACTGCCTTGACTTCAGGAACAGCATTTTGCATGGCAACACCGAGCCCTGCCCATTCAATCATAGAAAGGTCATTGGCCTCGTCACCACATGCCATGACTTGACTTTGGTCAATTCCAAGATGGCTGATTAGTTTTGCCAAACCTGTTGCTTTATGGACATTTTTAGGAGACCACTCTAGCAACATTTCACGTGATTTAAAGATTTCATATTGGTCAAACAATTCTGGAGAAATCTTCTGAATGGCTGCATCCAAGGGTTCTTGAGCAAAGGCAGTCACGCATTTGTTGTAGGTCATTTGACTAGACAAGTCTGCAAAGTCCACTGGAACAAAGGTCAATGCTGGATTAAATTTGGCATAAAGACTTTCTTGGTCCGATTGGATTTGATAAACAGTTCCTTCTGAAATGGCATCAAGAGGCAGTGATAATTTCTCTGTTTCTTCATACAAGCGTGCTACATCATCATATGAAAAGACTGTCTTATCAAGGATTTCACCTGTATTTTTCTGAACCAAACCACCATTAAAAGTAATCGTATACTCATCTTTGTGGCCGTCAGTCCCTAGCTCATGGAGAAAGAAATCCATGGCTTTTAAGGGACGACCAGTCGTCAGTACAACCTTGATACCACGATCACGCGCAGCTTTCAAGGTTGCCTTGGTGCGATCCGTCAGCCTTTTATCAGTAGTCAGCAAGGTCCCGTCCAAGTCCAATGCAATCAATTTTATATCTGCCATTATAAGCCCTCCATATAAGCTATAACCGACTGGTCCTTATGGTGACCAATCACTGTCTCTGCTAATTCTAAAATTTCAGGTCGTGCATTTTCAGGAGCTACAGGATGTCCCACAACCTGCATCATGTGCAAATCATTTAGATTGTCTCCAAAAGCCATAACCTGACCCATTTTGATGCCAAGTTTTTTAGCTAATTCAACAATAGCCACTCCCTTATCGACATAGTCCAGAACAATATCAATGGATTCAAAGCCAGTTGTCATGGCCTTAACACCAGGAACATGTTCATTGACCCAAGCTTCCCCAGCTTCAAGAGTTTCTTCTGTGAAGTTGGTTGTAAATTTGAAAATGTCATCTGTGATATCTTCCAAACTCGCTACTTTTTGGATATTTTCATTATAATGCTGGCTCTCTTTCAAATAGGTCTCATCAACCGTATCTAGCACATAAGATCCCTTCTTGCCCGTCAAGAGCAATTTATTGATATCTACATAAGGTGACGTTTTCAGCTTTTCAAAAGTTGCCAGATAAAAGTCACGAGACATAGTCGCTTCATACAAGTCTTGACCTTGATATTCGACCAAACTGCCATTTTCCGCGATGAAAATAATGTCATCACGAACATCAGCAAATAATTTTTCTAGAGATAAAAATCCGCGCCCCGAAGCCACCGCAAAGTAAATCCCTTTTTCCTTGTAGGAAGCCAAGAGAGACTTGAGGCGATCCATATCAAAGCGTCCGTTTCCATCTAGAAAAGTTCCGTCCATATCCGTTGCTACTAGTTTAATTGTCATCCTTCAATACTTTCTAAATCTTTTAACTTAACTGAAACAATTTTTGAGACACCTGACTCTTGCATGGTCACTCCATAGATGGAATCAGCCGCTGCCATGGTTCCTTTACGGTGGGTTACAACGATGAACTGGCTGTCCTTGTCAAATCGATTGAGGTAATCCCCAAAACGCTTAACATTAGCTTCATCCAGTGCAGCCTCTACCTCATCCAAGATAACAAACGGGATAGTCTTAACTCGAATGATAGAGAAGAGCAAAGCAAGAGCTGATAAGGCTTTTTCACCACCACTCATGAGGTTAAGCGACTGAATTTTCTTACCTGGTGGTTGGACTGAAATCTCAACCCCAGCTGTCAGCAAGTCTCCCTCAGTCAAAATCAGGTCTGCTTGACCTCCACCAAACATCTGCTTGAAGGTCACTTTAAAGGATTCACGAATAGCTTCAAAGGTTGATTTAAAGCGTTCCTTGACCTCATCATTCATCTCTGTAATGGTTTCAAGCAGCAAGTTTTTAGCTGATAAAATGTCATCACGTTGGCTATTTAGGAAATCCAGACGGTTGTAGACTTCTTCATACTGTTCAATAGCTTCCAAATTGACAGGACCCAGTGAGCGAATAGCCTTCTCTAAATCTTTAACCTCTTGCTCCGCCAGATTGAGATTTTCCAACTCATGAGACTTTTCTAAAGCTTCTGTATAGCTAATCTGATACTGGTCTGTTAATTGACTTTGTAGATGGCGCAAGCGCTCGCTGACCTTTTCTTTCTTGGCTTCAGCACGAGTTTGCTTGCGAATCCACTCTTCATTCTGCTGGCGAGCCTGGTCCAAATGACTAGCAATATCATCCAGTTGACCTTCAATATCATCCAACTCAAACTGCTTACGAATTAAACCTTGTTGGAGGTTTGTTTTCTGAGTTTTGGCTTCTTCGGCCTGTTGACTGAGCAAATCCGTATCAACTTTCTCAAGATTGTCAACCTTTTCTTGAAGAAGGCGCTGGATTTCCTCTTGTTCGATATTCAGATTATCCAATTCCTTGCCTAAACGTTCAATGTCAGCCACTTCATAACGTTTTTGCCCTTGCAGTTCTGTCTTAAGCAAGCGAGCTTGCGCTAGCTCTTCCTGCAAGTTTTGATAACGTTCTTGGATGGCATTTTTGTTAGACTTAATCTCTTCAATCTCAGCTTCCAGATTTTGCTTGTCACTGGCGATTGTAGCAAGACGCTCTTGGCATTTTTCCTTATCTGCTTGCCACTCTCCATCAGAAAGACGATTTAATTCTTCTTCTTGGAGTTTCCAAAGAGTTTCTAGCTCTTCAACTTGCTGACTGGTCTGCTGATAAGCGAGGGACAAGCCTTGCTCCTGAATACGAGCCTGCTCTCCTTGAGATTTGATGGTTTCTAATGATTCGGTCAATCTAGCCATCTCATCTTGCAAGGTCTTCAAACTCGTCTCTTCTGAACGCAAGCTTGCTTCTTCTTCAGCAATTTCTTTTTGTAATTGCTCCAGCTCTGGCTTGATGAAAATACTGTTATTTTGGCGATTGGCACCACCTGCATAGGAACCACCTGTGCGCAACTCTGTGCCGTCCAAAGTCACCATACGAACCTGATAGCGAACTTGACGAGCTGCTGCACGCGCGTGTTCTACGGTGTCAAAGATAGCCGTCGTAGCTAGCAAATTCTTGAAAATGGATTCCAGTCTAGTATCGAATGTCACCAACTCATCTGCCATGCCCAAAAATCCTGGACTTGCCGCGATAGCATCTTGGTTCTGGCTAGAAATCGTACGCGCTTTGATCGTGGTCAACGGAAGGAAGGTCGCACGACCGGCTCTGTTCCGTTTGAGGAAATCAATAGTCTTAGTCGCCGCGTTCTCATCTTCTACGATGATATGCTGACTGCTTGCCCCTAAGGCAATCTCTAGAGCAGTTTGATAATGAACATCAAAGGTCAGGTGCTCACTGACTGCACCAATAATCCCACCAAGGCGGTCTTTTTCTTGGAGAACACTCTTAACACCTGCATAAAAGTTACTATGATTTCTCAGGATATTTTCCAAACTTTGGGCTCTAGCCTGCTTGTTTTTGAGATTATCCAGACGGTCAAAGAGTTGACTTTGTTGAGCTTGATAGGAAGCTTTCTGCTCCTCTTGCTCCTTGGCAATAGCTTGGTAGTCGGCCAATAATTTCTGAACTTTCTCCTTGGCAGTTTCAAGCTCCGCCTTTTGCTGACTAGCCTTCTCTTTAGCTGTAGCCAGCTGTTCTTTCAGCTTTTCTAGTTGATCTGCTTGTTTTTGAGAAAGCTGACGGCTATTTTCCAACTCATTCTGGATACGGGTCAACTGGTTTGAGACATCGGCTTCTTCTTGTAAAAGAGCTACAAAGCGTTCACGCAAGAGCTCAATCATCTGATCAGGATCATCTGAAAAAGCCAGTAATTCAGCTTCTAAACGATTGAGTTTTTGATTATTTTGGACTAGATTTTCCTCTAAAAGTGCCAAAGAGCTTTCCTTATCAGATTTTTCTTTGCTGAGTGATTTTCTCTTATCTTCCAAAGCAGCCAAACGAGCTTGTGCTTCCTGTTGATTGTGAGCTACTTGCTCAGATTCTAATTTCGATAGGGCTAATTTTCTCTCTAAATCACTAATCAGACTAGTCAAGTCCATCAAACTGCCCTGGTCTTTAGCCATTTCAGCCTGTAAATCTTGGCGTTGCTTTTTAAGAGTTTGATTTTCTTCTTCTAATTTTTCACGATTTTGATAGTAGCTCGTCAAAAGTTCCTGAACCTGAGCCAACTCTTCTTCTGTCGAATCTAGTTCAGCCTTATTTTCCTTGATTTGAGCAACCAGCACGTCTAAATAAATAGCCTTGCGTTGACCTTCCAAATCCAGAAACTTACGAGCATTTTCAGCTTGCTTCTCAAGAGGCTTGATTTGATTATCCAACTCGTAGATAATGTCCTCTAAGCGGTCTAAATTATCCTGAGTTTGCTGCAGTTTGCTCTCTGTCTCTTTTCTACGAGTCTTGTATTTCAAAACTCCTGCAGCTTCTTCAAAAATGGCACGGCGTTCCTCAGGCTTAGAATTAAAAATCTCCTCAACCTTCCCTTGAGAAATAATTGAGAAGGAATCGCGTCCCAAACCTGTATCCAAGAAAAGGTCATGAATATCACGCAGACGGACTTTCTTACCATCAATCTTGTATTCGCTATCTCCGCTACGATAGATATGGCGTTCTACCCTGATTTCTTGACCTGCATCCTTGATAAATCCATCATTATTATCCAGAGTCACAACTACAGAAGCATAATTGAGCGGTTTGCGACTTTCTGTTCCAGCAAAGATGACATCTGGCATCTTGCCTCCACGGAGACTTTTAACACTTGACTCCCCCAAGGCCCAACGCAGACTTTCTGTAATATTCGACTTTCCAGATCCATTGGGTCCAACGACTGCCGTCACACCTTGATCAAAGACGACCTTAGTCTTGTCAGCAAAAGACTTGAATCCCTGAATTTCGATTTCCTTTAAATACATGAATCCAGCCCTTTCTCAACGGCATTTTTGGCAGCTTCCTGCTCTGCTAATTTCTTAGAACGACCTTGACCTTGACCAATGCTCTTACCTTCGACAAGAACTTCTACATCAAAGACCTTATCGTGGGCAGGACCCGTTTCAGAAATCACCTGATAACGGATAGCCACATCTCCATTGACCTGAAGTAACTCTTGTAGATGGGTTTTGTAGTCTGTAATCATTTCAAATTCGCCTGCTTCAACCTTAGGAATCATGACTTTGTAGATAAATTCCTTGACCTTGGCCACATCCTTGTCCAAAAGGAGGGCACCAAGAAAGGCTTCAAAGGCATCACCAAGAATGGTATCACGATTGCGCCCACCAGACTTTTCTTCCCCCTTACCCAGCTTGATAAACTGATCAAACTGGCAATCACGCGCAAAACCAGCCAAACTCTCCTCGCGAACAATCATGGCACGGAGTTTGGACAAATCACCCTCAGGCTTTTTAGGATATTTTTTATACAGATATTCTGAAATCAATAACTGTAGAACAGCGTCTCCTAAAAATTCCAAGCGTTCATTGTGTGAAATTTTTAAGAGGCGGTGCTCATTGGCATAACTCGTATGAGTAAAGGCAGTCTCCAGTAAATTTTTGTCTGCAAATTCGATTGCAAAATGGTTCTTTAGTACAGTTTGTAATTCTTTCATACCAACCTCTTTCTAACTGATAACAGTCCTTTTTATTATATCAAAAAAAGCCCCCTGAGTCACTTTAAAACGGGACTGGAGAGCATTTAGGAATTCTTTAAAAAGAGATTTTCAGTTTTAAGGGCCAATTTAGGGCTGTGTAAACAAAAAGCCCTATTAAAGGCTTTTTTAGGATGTTTACATCCACCCTGAGGGAATCGAACCCCCATCTCAAGAACCGGAATCTTACGTGATATCCATTACACTAAGGGTGGAAACTTGTTTTATTATAACAGAAATTTGCTCTAATAACAAGTTTTTTTCTAGACGGATAGCCCGTCTTAGTGGGAAGCATCCCCATTCCAGATAGAGTTTTTCACGATCACATAATCAACGTGTTTAAGGTCAGCAACCTGACGTCCACCTGCATAAGAAATAGCACTTTGAAGGTCTTGTTCCATCTCAGTTAAAGTATCTTGTAAATGACCTTTGGCAGGAAGCAAGATACGTTTGCCCTCCACATTTTTGTAAGCACCTTTTTGATATTGTGAGGCTGAACCGTAGTATTCTTTGAACTGTTCGCCATCGACTTCAATCGTTTTCCCTGGACTTTCTATGTGTCCTGCAAAGAGGGAACCAATCATGACCATGCTAGCACCGAAGCGGATAGACTTGGCAATATCACCGTGAGTACGAATTCCTCCATCAGCAATAATCGGTTTACGTGCAGCCTTGGCACACCAGCGAAGGGCTGCCAACTGCCAACCACCTGTACCAAAACCTGTCTTGACCTTGGTGATACAAACCTTACCAGGACCGATTCCAACCTTAGTAGCATCCGCACCAGCATTTTCCAATTCACGAACGGCTTCTGGTGTTCCCACATTTCCAGCAATGACAAAAGTATCTGGCAATTCTTTCTTGATGTGTTGAATCATAGAAATCACACTATCTGCATGACCATGAGCGATATCAATCGTGATGTACTCAGGAGCATCAGCCTTGAGCTGGCTAACAAAATCATACTCATAATCCTTAACACCGACAGAGATAGAAGCAATGAGCCCTTGATCGTGCATGCGTTTAATAAAAGGAATACGTCCTGCCTCATCAAAACGATGCATAATGTAGAAGTAACCACCTTTAGCCAGTTGCTCTGCTACATTTTCATCCAAAATCGTCTGCATGTTAGCTGGCACAACAGGTAGTTTAAAAGTGTGATTTCCTAGAGTGACACTTGTATCCGCTTCTGCACGGCTTTTAATCACACATTTATTTGGAATCAATTGAATATCTTCGTAATCAAAAATTGGAAATTCATTTAACATATCGATGTCTCGTTTCTTTTGTAATGACCTACCTATGCTCTCGCATCACTACGCCTTTTCCGACGTTTCCTTAATTAATTATAAATCAAAGTACAGTTTTTGTCAAATAATTTTATAATTTAAAATATATCGTTCGGATTTTATTGTATAAATAACAATAAAAAGAGGAGAGATTAATTGGCTCTATAATATTTGTAGTGGGTAAATCCCCTATGGATATTATGGAGCCTATTTTGTTGTAGAAAAAAAGTCCCATAAGATCTATAATGAAAAGTGACCAAACAACTCATTAGAAAGATTCATATGGAACAATTACATTTTATCACAAAACTACTCGATATCAAAGACCCTAATATCCAATTTATGGATATCATCAATAGGGATACACATAAAGAAATCATCGCTAAACTGGATTATGAGGCCCCATCTTGTCCTGATTGTGGAAGTCTAATGAAGAAATATGACTTTCAAAAACCGTCTAAGATTCCTTACCTCAAAACGACTGGTATGCCTACTAGAATTCTTCTGAAAAAGCGTCGTTTCAAGTGCTATCATTGCTCGAGAGTGATGGTCGCCGAAACCTCTCTCGTCAAGAAGAATCATCAAATCCCTCGTATTATCAACCAAAAAATTGCGCAAAAATTGATTGAAAAGTCTTCTATGACCGATATCGCTCATCAGCTGGCCATTTCAACTTCAACTGTTATTCGCAAGCTCAATGACTTCCGTTTTAAGCATGATTTTTCTCGTCTGCCTAAGATTATGTCCTGGGACGAATATGCCTTTACAAAGGGAAAAATGAACTTCATTGCACAAGATTTTGATAACCTCAATATCATCACTGTTCTTGAAGGTAGAACACAGGCTGTCATCCGAAATCACTTTCTTCGATACGATAGAGCTGTCCGATGTCGCGTCAAAATCATTACTATGGATATGTTTAGCCCTTACTATGACTTGGCTAAACAGCTTTTTCCGTGTGCTAAAATCGTTCTTGATCGCTTTCACATTGTTCAACACTTAAGTCGTGCTATGAGTCGTGTGCGTGTCCAAATCATGAATCAGTTTGAGAGAAAATCCCATGAATACAAGGCTATCAAGCGCTACTGGAAGCTCATCCAGCAGGATAGTCGTAAACTCAGCGATAAACGTTTTTATCGCCCTACTTTTCGTACGCACTTGACCAATAAAGAGATTCTTGACATGCTTTTGAGCCATTCAGAGGACTTGAAACATCACTACCATCTCTATCAACTCTTGCTTTTTCACTTTCAGAATAAGGAACTGGATAAATTTTTCGGACTCATTGAGGACAATCTAAAGCAGGTTCATCCTCTTTTTCAGACTGTCTTTAAAACCTTCCTCAAGGATAAAGAGAAAATTGCCAACGCCCTCCAACTACCCTATTCCAACGCCAAACTGGAAGCCACCAATAATCTCATCAAACTTATCAAGCGCAATGCCTTTGGATTTCGGAACTTTGAAAACTTCAAAAAACGGATTTTCATCGCTCTAAATATCAAAAAAGAAAGGACGAAATTTGTCCTTTCTCGATCTTAGCTTTTCATCAACCCACTACAGTTGACAAAGAGCCGATTATTTTCTCCCCACTTCCTCTACATTCTAATAATACTCTCCCTGACGGTAGTCCCATGAGTTAAAGGTGTCTGACAGGTGCATCATAATCTTATCAATGTCAAGCCCTTTGCGAATCACAACTGGAGCTGGTGAAGTTGAACGTGCTCCTCCTTGTTCCGGGATGAGTTTGCCGTCTTTATCGACCATAGAGACCATCACACCTTGCTCGTAGCGTGTTTCAATCGTTTTGTCAGGCTGGATTGATGCCACATAGTCGTCTGCCTCGATAACAAGGTCAACTGCTCCTTCGATGCGTTCTCCGATACCTTCTACCTTACCACGGTTTCCTTTTCCAGATGGATTTGCAGATGAGGCGTAAACCATCTTTCCTTCTTCCCAAAGTTTTGCAGCCAATTGTTCACCAGCTTTCCCAAATTTGATAACGAAACAGCTAGTACCACGCACGTCCGTCATAAGTTCTTCACGGCCATCCCCATACGCTTTGAGTTTTTCAAAGGCTTCTGGTTTCCATGGAAGGATACAACCAAGAAGAATGTCTTCGTCCCAATGTTTTTGGTAAAAGGCTTCAATTTCTGGGTTGAGTTGTGCTAAAGCGCGAAGCTCATCCATGCTACCGCAGAGAACAACACCTGGTTTGTTACGGTTACGCTCTTTAGCTGCGAACTTACGCTCAAGTCCTGCCTTATCGCTAGTCATGATGATATAACCAACTTTAGTAGGGCAAACGATACATCCGCCCTCACCTTTTAAAATCTCATAGCCTTCTTGTGAAAGTGTTCCGTTCCATTGAATGTGTTTTGTCATAGTTCTATTTCCTTTTCTATTTTTCTTCTAATCCTGCCAGTAGTCTGGTCGTTGTTTTTCATAAGCAGCAATCAAGTCTTCATACTGCAAAGTAATACCGATATCATCCAAACCATTTAAGAGCTTGTGTTTCCATTCGCTATCGATTTCAAAAGTGAATTCTCCAACTGGTGAGATGATTTTTTGTTGTTCCAAGTCCACAGTTACCTGGTCACTTGGTTTGAGCTGGGCTAGCTTTTCTCTAACCTCTCTAGGCTGTACAATAGGCAACATGCCATTATTGAGTTCATTATTGTAATGAATGTCACCGAAAGATCCTGCAATCACAACCTTAAAACCGTAGTCCGCTAGAGCCCAAGCCGCGTGTTCTCTGGACGATCCTGCGCCAAAGTTATCCCCTGATATGAGAATACTGGCTTTCCGATATTCAGGTCGATTAAAGACAAAGTCTGGGTCCTCAGTATACTTGTCATCAAGATAACGCCAAGCATACATGAGGTACTTACCAAAGCCTTTTTTATCAATTAACTTTAGAAACTGCTTGGGAAGGATTTGGTCAGTATCAATGTTATCATTCATAAGAGGAACGGTCGTTCCCGTATAAACTGTAAATTTCTCCATATCCTCTCCTTACTGGGCTTCTGGCATTTGTCGAACATCTACAAAGCGCCCTGCAATAGCTGCCGCAGCTGCCATGGCTGGACTGCAGAGGTGGGTCTTAGCACCAAATCCTTGTCTATCTTCAAAGTTTCGATTGCTAGTTGAGGCACAGTGAACACCATCAGGTACCTTGTCAGGATTCATCCCTAGGCACATAGAGCAACCTGGGTCTCTCCACTCAAAGCCAGCATCTAGAAAGACCTTGTCCAAGCCCAACTTCTCAGCAGCTCGTTTCACAGGACGAGAGCCTGGAACTACTATAGCCGTTAGATTGGGGGCTATTTTCTTTCCTTTGACAAATCGCGCAGCCAGTTGCAAATCGCTGAGACGAGCATTAGTACAAGACCCGATAAAGATATAGCCTAGTTCAATATCTGCTGGCTTTTGACCAGGCTCCAAGTCCATGTATTTGTAGGCTCGCTCATCATTCATATCCTTAATTTCTGGGAAGCTACTGTCAAAGTCAACTCCCATAGCAGGATTGGTTCCCCAGGTTACCATAGGAGCTAAGTCTGAGACATCCATCCGAATAACCTTATCGTAAACGGCATCCTCATCACTGACAATTGTTTTCCAATCCGCCACAGCCTCTTCGAAATTCTCTGGAACACATTCCCGTCCCCTGAGATAATCATAGGTAGTTTGATCTGGATTCATGATTCCCATCTTGGATCCAAACTCGATGGACATATTGCAGATGGTCATTCGCTCTTCCATGCTCAGTGCATCAATTGCCTGTCCACGATATTCCACCACATAGCCAACACCACAAGCAACGCCGTACTTGGCAATCAAGGCTAAAATGTAATCCTTGGAATAAACTCCTTTTTGAGGAACACCAGTGAATTCAACCAACATTTTCTTAGGTTTAACCTGCCAGAGGGTCTGGGTAGCGAAGACATGCTCAACCTCACTAGTCCCAATCCCAAAGGCGATGGCTCCAAAAGCTCCGTGAGTAGCCGTATGGCTGTCTCCACAGACGATGAATTTTCCTGGTTGAGTTCGTCCAGTTTCTGGTCCAACCATGTGAACAATTCCTTGTTTTTCAGAACCATGGGCCGCATATTCAATTCCAAACTCCTCAACATTTTCAGCTAGCTTATCAATTTGCGCCTTGGAAATGACATCTCGAATATCGTAGATATTGACTGTTGGGACATTGTGGTCAAAGGTTCCAAATGTCAAATCTGGTCGTCTCAATCTACGACCTGCATCTCGTAGTCCTTGAAAAGCTTGAGGGCTGGTCACTTCATGAATATAGTGCTGGTCCACATACATGAGTTGGGGTTGCCCCTCTTCTCCTGTGATGACATGACGGTCCCATAATTTATCAAAAATCGATTTTCCTGCCATCCATTACCTCCAAATAAAATATAAGGCTACTAGTGTGGACACCATCCCGAGAAACCAAACCGTTTTAAAGTACCATTTTCGAGTCTTATGATGAAAGATGATTCCTGCTAACCAGGCCCCAAAACCACCACAAGTAAAGGCTAAAATGAGTAAGATTTTCTCTGGGATGCGCCAAGCTCTTCTCCTTGCCTTGGATTTGTCAATGCCATAAATGATGAAAATCATGACATTCCAAATCAAGAGGGCAAGAGTAATTTTTTCATCTAACTTCATAACCTTGCAATAATAGCTTCCGTCATTTCCTTGGTCGAAGCCTGTCCTCCTATATCTCTCGTTAAAATTCCAGCTGCCAAACTTGCCTCAACAGCATGCTCGATACGCTCTGCTTCCTCATAACGTCCAAAGCTGTCTCTTAGCATCATAGCCACTGATAAAATCATGGAAATAGGATTGGCAATTCCTTGATCAGCAATATCAGGTGCTGAACCGTGAATAGGTTCATAGAGACTTGGTCCATTTTCAGAATGACTTGCTGATGGCATAACTCCAAGCGTGCCAGATAGAACGCTTGATTCATCAGATAGAATATCTCCGAAAAGATTCTCCGTTACGATAACATCAAACTTAGCAGGATTGGTAATCATGAGCATGGCAGCTGAGTCCACTAACTGGTGTTCCAAGGTCACATCTGGGAAATCCTGCACGACTTCCTCAGCTACTTTCCGCCAGAGTTTTGAAGTCGCTAGAACATTTTGCTTATCGATACTAGTAACGATTTTTCTGCGATTTCTTGCAATTTCAAATGCCTTACGAATAATCCGCTCTACTTCTTCATAGCTGTAGTCGTTGATATCACGCGCTTTCCGCTCTTCAAGGATATGATCCCCAAAGTAAATCCCGCCTGTCAACTCCCGCACAACGACAAAATCTACACCAGCAATTCGTTCTGGTTTGAGAGGTGACAAATGCTTAAGACTCTCAAAGATTTTTACAGGGCGAATATTAACATAAATATTGAGTTCCTTACGGAGAGCCAGCAAGCCTTGTTCAGGCCGAACCGCTGCTCCATCATACTGAGGACTACCGATAGCCGCTAGCAAAATGGCATCTGCTTCACGACATACCTTGAGGGTTTCATCAGGTAAAGGATGCCCTGCAGCATCGATACCTGCACCTCCAAAAGGTCGTCTATCAATCTCATAATCAAAACCTGTTTTTTCAGCTAGAGCTTCCAGAACTTCTAAACCAGCCTCCATGATTTCTGGGCCGATTCCGTCCCCTGCTAGAGCTACTATTTTCTTTGTCATAGCCTTCTCCTTTACACACTAGGCATATCGCGGTAAGAAACACTGCGTCCCATCTCACCAGCATTCTCTTTTTGAACAAAGGTATTGGCATTGATGTAGGCAATAGCCGAAGCCTTCAACACATCGAAATCAAGCCCTGCTGCATTAAAGATGGTTTCTGTATCTCTGTTTTCAACAGTGACCAAAACCCGAGCTTGGGCATCGATTCCATCTGTCACAGCGTCAATAGTATAGGACACCAAGCGGACGGATTGGTTAAAGAACTTATCGATAGCGTTAAAGATTGCTTCAACAGATCCTTGT
Source organism: Streptococcus oralis subsp. dentisani (assembly GCF_002860905.1). Classification (GTDB taxonomy): domain Bacteria; phylum Bacillota; class Bacilli; order Lactobacillales; family Streptococcaceae; genus Streptococcus; species Streptococcus oralis_BA. The sequence goes on from NZ_PKIG01000002.1 coordinate 425,038, forward strand.
CCTGTCGCATTAAATTCGACTTTCTCACCATCCATATTGGCTAGGCTAACGAGTGCTTCAATGTCATTTTCCGCATGGGTTTGTAGTTGTAAATCATCAAAGTGGAAGCCTTCTGGATTCTCAACCATGGTTCCAGCTACCAAAGCTCGAATATCTGCATCTGTGATTTCTTGCTTCTTGTCCGCTAACGCCTTGAACTTAGCAAAGAGTGGCTTGATATCCTCTTCTGTAAAATCTAGCGCCAATTCTCTTAGTTTCTCGACAAAGGCATGGCGACCTGACAATTTTCCAAGTGGAAGGCTATTACTCTTGACACCGACCAATTCAGGAGTGATGATTTCATAAGTGAGAGGATTTTTAAGGACTCCATCTTGGTGAATACCAGATTCGTGAGAAAAGGCATTGCCACCAACGACGGCCTTGTTTTTAGGAACTGGAATACCTGAGAAGCGAGAAACCATTTCAGAAGTATTGATGGTTTCATTTAAAACAATACTAGTTTCTGCTTGATAGTAATCTTGGCGAATATTGAGAGCCACTGCTATTTCTTCCAAGGCAGCATTTCCAGCTCGCTCCCCAATACCGTTGATAGTCCCTTCAACACGTCCTGCACCATTCTTGACAGCAGCAAGGCTATTAGCCACTGCCATTCCAAGGTCATCATGACAGTGAGGTGAATAGATGATCTGACGATCCGTCTTGACATTCTCAATCAGGTATTTGAAGATGGCTCCGTACTCTTCTGGAGTGGTGAATCCAACCGTATCAGGAATATTGATATAAGACGCCCCTGCATCAACCGCTGTTTGAACAACTTGCAGAAGGAAATCCAACTCTGTTCTGGTCGCATCCTCTGGAGAGAACTCGACAACCTCAAACTTAGAACGGGCATAGGAAACATGCTCCTTGATAGCTTCCAAAATCTCTTCTTTACTCTTATTAAGCTTATACTTACGATGAATCGGACTGGTAGCGATAAAGACATGAACCTGTGGATACTTGGCATCCTTGAGGGCCTCATAACAAGCATCAATATCAGACTTGACCGAGCGTGCCAAACCAGTCACCGCTGTTTTCTTCAAGACCTTAGCAATCTCCTGAACTGCTGTGAATGAATCAGGGCTAGCCGCTGGAAAACCAGCTTCAATTGCTGAAATGCCCCATTTCTCCAGCTGTCTTGCAATGGCAATTTTTTCCTTGATTGAAAAATTAACACCTGGTGTCTGTTCTCCATCCCGAAGGCTGGTATCTAGAAATTCAACTGTTCTCATAAGATTTCCCCTTTTCCAAATGTGGTTTTAAAAAAACATCTCGCTCAGAAGTCCAAGCGAGATGTTGATTCACTCCCGCTTGGTAAGCCAAACAGGACTAATGCTTTTTGCACTAGCCCGAGTACCTCAACAACAAAGCGAATTGATTAAACTTAGCTGTTTTCATGTTTGACTTTCTCCTTCGTTTGATATCTTGTTTAGTATTTTAGCATAGGCAAAAGTACTTGTCAAGAAAAAATCCAATATTTTCTGAAAATTTCTTCAGTAGAGAATATTTTGCTAATTGAAAGTCGTTGAAAAATATTGAAATGTTTCATTTTTTAGTGGTTAAGTTCCAACTTTTTTCTATCAATTCTAGCACTTCTTCATCTGATAAAGCATCATCAAGCGCCACACTAATCCAGTAGCGTTTGTTCATATGAAAAGCTGGATAAATACCTTTATTTAAAAGTAAATCAGCTACTTGGTCATGTTTGAGGTTGACTGCTTCCACCTGTCCTTCTCTGCCCTTTTCCAACTTATCCCAAGAGATTTTCATCAAGACGGCATACCACTTTTTATTGCCTTCGTGTCTTAACACTGCTGTATCAGGTGATTTTTCCCACAGATACTCCAGCTGATTACCATACTTTTCTTGAACTTGAGTCATGATTCGTTTAGTCTGAGGACAGATAAAATCTTGCACATCAAAACAAGCCTTCCGAATCTGGTAAAGAATCTCCAGACAAGCCTCACGGACACTTGCAACAAAACTTCCTGTCATACTTTCCATATGAACTTGAGGATAGAGGTCGCCCGTTTCCTGGTCAAAGACTTGAAAACTCACATTATCAGTAGTGATGGAGACTGTCATGATAAAGTCACCCTGCAAAATCTGGCAACTATAGATCCAGACTCCACTACTTTCTACAAAACCATAAGCACGAGCCTTTTCTTGATTAAACTGATAGGATTTAAAAATTTCAAACATAAGTGAAAACTGCTACCCAAAGCTAGCAGTTCCTTTCTATTTTTTTAAAAGACAACCTTGGTTCCGTGCAATTGTGTCACACCTAGCTGATCGATAAAGATTTGACGGTTGTCCAAGTCAATCCCCCCACCTGGTAGAATTTCAATTTTATCTTTAGCGTGCTCCAAAATTCTGTGATAGTGAGCAAAGCGTTTCTCTAGCGAGTCTCCAGACACACTAGCACGAGTTAGGATACGAGTGACACCGGCTTGGCTGAGCCAGTCAATAGCTTCTAACTGGTCTTCTTCGCTCAATTCATCAAAGGCCATATGAAAGACAATTTCCATTCCTTTTGATGCAGCAATTAACTTCTCTAGATTAGCCTTATCCAACTTATTATCAGCAGTTAAAGCCCCAAATACAACTCCTTGACTGCCAGATTGAGCAGTCAAACGAATGTCTTCTAGCATAATAGCAATTTCTAGGTCATTATAGACAAAGTCGCCACCACGTGGACGAATCATGGTCATAATGGTCGTATCGTAGTTAGCTGCCAATTCAACCGCTGCCTTAGTCACTCCATAGCTGGGTGTTGTCCCACCAACTGCAAGGTTATCACAGAGTTCGATTCGACGAGCTCCATCCTCCATCGCTTTTTCAAGTAAGGTCACATTTTCAGCACAAAATTCGTAAATCATTTGATTCTCCTTGAGTATTACTTTGAATTTATTATATCATATTGTTGTGAATATGCTTTTATTTTTATCAAGGGAAATAGTTACAAATTTTACTTATTCTTTGTCTGGAATAACTTTAAAGAGGTAATAGGTGATAAAGATAGTCAAGGCTCCCAGACCGATTTTGACCGGTAAAAGAGGAGCAAAATAAATAGAAATCCCCATCAAGATGTAGATAGATACGATGATTTTTTTCTTTCGTTCACGCGCAATAGACTTAGTCTCGCGAAAATCAGCTACATATGCTTGATAGAGCTTGGTATGATAAAGCCAATCTTCGAAGCGCTTGGAACTTCTTGAGAAACAAGCAATAGACAACAAAAGAAAAGGCGTTGTAGGCAACAAGGGTAAAACAACCCCAACAATAGCCAAGGCCAGCGATAAAAAACCAATAATTAGATAAACAATACGCATAACTACTCCTAATTAAAATAATCCTCTTCTAGTTTCGCATAAAATGATGAATTTTGTCAAGCTCTAACCAAAAAGAGCCTGAAATTAACTTTCAGGACTCTCCTCTTATTTAATCTTTTCTTCTTCGTAGTCACCCTTGCTACAAACAACCTGCTTGCCACCACCACGGACTTTTTTCTCCATGAGGAAGTTGCCACATTTTGGACAGTCACGACCAACAGGCTTGTCCCAAGAAGTAAATTCACATTCTGGATAGCGATTGCAACCATAGAAGAGGCGATTACGTTTAGTTTTGCGTTCAATGATTTGTCCCTGATGACAACTTGGACACTCAACACCAATCTCTTTCACGATTGCTTGGGTATGACGGCAATCTGGGAAATTGCTACAAGCGTAGAACTTACCAAAACGACCAAGTTTAATAACCATTGGACTGCCACACACTTCACAGTCAAATCCAGCTGGTTCATCCTTGATTTGGATTTTCTCCATTTCTTCTTCAGCCTTGACGACTTCTTTAGAAAATGGTTTGTAAAAGGCATCAATGACACGTTGCCACTGCTCTTTTCCAACTTCGACGTCATCAAGCTTGCCTTCCATTTCAGCTGTAAAGGTCACGTTTACGATATCTGGAAAATATTCAACGATGAGCTTGTTAACAATTTCTCCCAACTCTGTTGGTTCAAAACGTTTGGCTGCAAGGCGAACATAATAACGTTTCTGAATAGTTTCAATGGTCGGTGCGTAGGTTGACGGACGTCCAACCCCATTTTCCTCCAAGGTCTTGATCAGTGTCGCTTCAGAATAGCGAGCAGGTGGTTGAGTAAAATGTTGCTCTGGTTTGCTATTCACCTGTTTGATAACATCTCCAACAGCCATATCTGGCAACATCTTATTCTTATCAGAATCATTATAAATGGCAAGATAACCATCAAACTTAACCTGACTACCATTGGCAGCAAATTGAACTCCATTTTGAGACAATTTAACAGCCATAGTATCAAAGACAGCAGCTGTCATCTGGCTCGCTACAAAACGATTCCAAATAAGAGTATAAAGCTTGAGCTGATCCTTGTCCAGATACTTAGCGATGCTTTCAGGTGTATTAAAAACACTAGACGGGCGAATAGCCTCGTGGGCATCCTGAGCACCTGAAGCGTTTTTGACCTTGCTACCATGCTTAGAATACTTGCTACCAAAACGGTCTGTAATGAAGTTTGCTGCCTCATTTTGCGCCACTGGACTGATACGAGTCGAATCGGTACGCATATAGGTAATTAAACCTTGCACACCAGAACCGATATTAATCCCTTCATAGAGCTGTTGGGCAACCATCATAGTCTTTCGAGTACGGAAGTTAATTTTATTGGCAGCGTCCATCTGCATAGATGAAGTGGTATAGGGTAAAGGAGCATTGCGTTTGCGCTCTTTCTTATCCACCTGATCTACTGAAAAATCTTTACTGGTCAGACGAGACAAGACTTCCTTAACCTCATCATTGCTAGTCAGTTTCAACTTTTTGCCGTCTACTCCATAGAAGGAAGCCTGAAATTGCTTAGTTCCCTTTTTAAAGATACCATCAATTGTCCAGTATTCTTCAGGCTGAAAGGCATTGATTTCATTCTCACGATCAATGATTAACTTAAGCGCAATAGACTGAACGCGACCTGCTGACAAGCCCTTCTTGACCTTCTTCCACAAAATAGGCGAAATCGAATAGCCTACCAAGCGGTCTAGGACACGACGAGCCTGTTGGGCATCGACTAAGTCCATATCAATCTTGCGAGGTTCTTTAAAAGCATTTTTGACCGCATCCTTGGTGATTTCATTGAAGACCACACGGTTGGCATCATTTTCATCCAAGTTGAGAATATGGGCCAAATGCCAAGAAATCGCTTCTCCTTCACGGTCCGGGTCGCTCGCCAGAAAGACTTTATTAGCTTTTTTGGCTTCTTTTTTCAAGTCATTGATAAGAGGACCTTTTCCTCTGATATTGATATATTGCGGTTCATAATTATTTTCAATATCGACTGACATACTGGATTTCTTCAAATCACGGATATGCCCGACACTGGCTAAAACCTTGTAGTTTCTGCCTAGATATTTTTCAATCGTCTTGGCCTTAGCAGGCGACTCCACGATTACTAGATTTTTTTTAACTGTTGATTTTTTCTTTTTTGTTGCCGTAGCCACAGTATCACACCTTTTCAAAGTAATAAACTTTATAAAGTGTAAACCATTTTTTGAACCCTGTCAAGACTTAGCTATTATAATAGAAGAAAAGTTTGTCTAGTAAGCGGACTTTCTTCTTATACTCAATGAAAATCAAAGAGCAAACTAGGAAGCTAGCCGCAGGTTGCTCAAAACACTGTTTTGAGGTTGCAGATGGAAGCTGACGTGGTTTGAAGAGATTTTCGAAGAGTATTAAAATTCAAATTCCGCAAGAACATCCTTTCCACTGGTGACCAATTTTGCACCTTCCTGAATCAAATGATGACAACCGTCTGATAGTCCATCTAAAATGCCACCAGGTATAGCAAAGACATCGCGTCCTTCTTCCATTGCCCTCTCACAGGTAATGAGACTCCCCGAACGCATCTTAGCCTCTGCTACAATCACGCCACGGCAAAGTCCAGCAATGATGCGATTACGGGCAGGAAAATGAAATTTCAGAGGTTGTTCGCCAGGTCCATATTCACTGAGAACCAGATGATCATTGCCGATGTAGTCTTGCAAACGTTTATTGGCTTTAGGATAAAACACATCCAGTCCTGTTCCAATCACTGCAATGGTTTTTCCGCCATTCTGAAGAACTGCCATATGAGATGCTGTGTCAATGCCCTTGGCTAATCCACTGACGATAACCAGTTCATTTTCCAATCCCTGAATGACTTTTTCAACTGACTTAACTCCCTGTTTGCTACAAGCACGACTGCCGACAACTGCTACCTTAGGGAATTTCAAGAGATCCAGATTTCCCTTGTAAAATAAAAGTACAGGCGCATCATATATTTCACTCAAATCCCAAGGGTAACAGTCATCTAAAATAGAGAAAGATGGAAATTTTTGAAACTCCTTCTCCAAATGCGTATCGTCTATCTGAAAATAACGTTCCATAAAAACGGCTGGATTACGGCAACCTGATATATCTGCAATATCACCCAACAAAAGCTCCTGATCAACATTTTCACCGTATTCTAGGACTTTCAAAATCTGTTGATTGGTCAAACCTGATTTTTTTAACTTATAGATTTCATAGTTTGTGATTTTCATAAATATCTCCATTTCTTTTTCTACTCATCTATTTATTCGTAAAAAAATCAAAAAACATCCGACTATTTCAGCCAGATGTTGGAATCTTTAATTTTCGTTTTTAAGAATTTCTTCTAATTTATGATAATCTTGGACACTATCGATTTCATAGATGCTATTGCCTTCTAATTCTTCAACATAGACATCTAGCTCTTTGATATTACCCTTAACCATATTGTCCCAATAGAGATCAACAAATTCGCCACTTGCATAAGCCTTATCGATAAAGCTGACAATCTTTTCTGCAGTTGGAGCATCCCAGAAGGATACACCACTAAGGATACGACCTGCCTTGCTATCAACAATAATGTCTTGAACCTTATAGTCATCTCAATAGACCAAGAACCATTCGTTGGTACAATCTTCACGATAAACACTAAAATAAGTCGAACGTGTCAAATCATTGCGGAACATATTTTTAAAGAGATAATTGTCAGCATCAATAACATAGCGGTTTGCCAATTCTTCTTTTACAAGATAGAGAGAGTAAAAGTTATTGTAGTCAGCGTATTTATCATTGAAAACAAGGCGAACACCATATTTTTCTTTTAAGTAATCGAATTGTTCTTTAAGGTAACCAACGATGATGATGTCATTGATTCCTTTTTCTTTGAGAAACTCAATTTGGTATTCAATCAAAGGTTTTTGATTAACCTGAACCAAGGCTTTAGGAGTATTTTCAGTCATAGGACGCAAGCGAGTTCCCAATCCCGCTGCTAAGATAATGGATTTCACACGAATCTCCTTTATTCTTTAATAATAATATAAACTCCAGCAATGACGACAAGTGACGTAATAATTGTCAGCATATCTAGCGGTGCACCCAAGAAAATGACTGCAAACAAGACAGTCCAAACTACATAACTCACGTTAAGACCTGTAGCCTTGGCTGGTTGCAAGCGATTGATAGCGATATAATAAGCCAAGTAGGAAATCATATCAAAGGCTGCAAAGACAATCATGAGACCTAGCAATTGTACATTGGCCACTTCTGCAAATGACTGATGAGAGAAGAGCACAATCACAAGATAGGACAAGAATGAAGTTACTTGACGGATTAAGAGGGCTTCGATTTCACTCAATTCACTTTCCATGGCAAAAGAGCTAAGGACACTCTCACTCCCCCATGCAATAGCACAAACCAAAGCACAGAGAATCCCAATGTAGAAGGAATTGACCTGTTCAACCTTATAGGTCTGAGCAATTATCCCTCCAATAATCAAGACAATCCCAAATACAGTATTTTTCGAAATCTTGTGCTTCAAAAAGAAGAAAGCCAATAAAACTGAAATCGCAGGATAGATAGCGGATACCGATGAAGCTAAGGAACTTCCGATATACTTAACTGCATAAAGATTGGCCTGCATACCGATAGGGCCTGCTAGCAAGGCTCCGATGATAACACTAACATTGCAAATATTTAAGAAAATTGAGAGACGAGCTTTTCCTTCTTTTACCAAGAGAAAAGCTAGTAAGATAAAGATACTCAAGAAATCGTGAGCAGCGGCCACCACAAAGGGCGACAAATCTGTAAAAATCGAAAAGATATAAGCACTAATCGTTAGACCTAAACCCCAGAAAATACCTGAGAGTAGACCAAAAGAAACTCCATTTTTATTTTTCATCTGAACCTCCATAATATGACAAACCTTTAATAGCTCTTTGGTAACGACTCACACCATAGTCACCAAAATCTGCACCTTGCTCTTCTTTGTAGACTGTTCATAGACTCCAAATAGCATCTTGCAAAATTTTATAGATTGCAATCTTTTCACGAGAGACAGGTGTCTGCTCACTCTCATAGTGAGATAAGAATGCTTCTTCCTCTTGACGAGTGAATTCAGACTCTAAAAAGAAGGCAGCCAAATCCCACATTGGATCGTTCATTGATGAATATTCCCAGTCAATCAAATAAAGTCGTCCTTGAGGTGATTCGATAAAGTTTTCAGGCACTAAATCGATATGACAAGATTTCCTGTCAACACCTAAGTCAGCCAGTCTTTTCTCTAAGGAGAAGACTTCTTCTCGAACAGCTTCATAGTTGGCATAAGGGATTTTCTCTTCAATCAAGGATTCGTATTTTTAAATTTCTTCAAAAGGAGCAAATTCTCCTCTTAATTCCTTACCAGACGCATGGATGGTTTGTAATATTGGAGCAATTTTATCAAATTTGGTCTTGATTGACGTTGAATCAAGCGTAATCGCAGATTCGATATACTCATTTACTTTGATACCAGCTTCAATATCAAAAAGATAATTTTTTTACATCTAAGTCTAAATCCTTTAGTAGTTCAAGATTATACTTTTCATCTTGACGATTGATCAGTTTTTCTGTCCCTTTACCAAAGAACTTAACAATGTATTGCTTATTTGTTGTTTTGACCAAATAGTTTTGATTGGTCATACCTCCCAGTTGTTCAACACTGAGGACTTCCTCTTTTTCACTAAGTAGGGAAGAAATTTTTTCTTTAATGATTTTCTCCACAATTAACCTCCATTTCTTATACTTCCCACTTAAACACGGTTTTAAAGGCTGTGTTTAAATCGGTTGCAAAGACACGGTGAATATCTTTAATTTCTCTTACAGGTTCTTCTAGATAAAGGATATTTTTAAGACGATTAGCAAATTTCTTGACTTCCATCATTTGGATGGCATTTTCAAAATCGATGCGACCAGAACGAGAAGATCCAACTAAGAGCAAGCCTTTTTCTAAAGCATCGCGTGTATTGAGATTGACTTTATATTCGCTAACGCCCATCATGAGAATCGTTCCCTGAGGACGAATATAGCGAATCAAGTCATTAATAGCTGGTCCAGTACCATCACCACCACAACACTCAAAAGCATGGTCAAAGGCCAAATCTTCGGGAATATTATCAGTGATATAGCATTCTTTGGCAAAAGAGAAAAGTTCCAATTTTTCCCAATGACGACCAATAACCACAATCTCTGCTTCTGGCAAAGTATAGTTGATAATATTGGCAACCACAAATGCTAAACTTCCATCTCCGATAACGGCGATTCGGTCCCACTTGCTATGAGCAAGGGTCAATAGACGATTCATAGCGTGCATGCCGACACTGACAAACTCTGTAATGGCTGCAACCGTGTCTTCAATATCATCATAAGCCACCACACGATCTTTAGGAAGAGAAACAAACTCTCTCATAAAGCCATCAAAGCCACTAGACAAGAAATGGGTCCCTGTCATGTAGTTCTCATAGAATTCTTCATCACTCTGCATAGGTGGCTGATTGGGAATCATGACAACTTTTTGCCCAACCTCATAGGTTCCTGTCGGATCAGAAATAACGGTTCCACATGATTCGTGAATCATTGCCATTGGAAGCTTTTTATTCAAAATCTTGGGATCACGTTTTCCTTGATAATAACGCTGATCCGCATGACAGACCGCCATATAATTAGGGCGGATGAGGATATGATTCTCTTGGTCAATAGCCTCTTCTTGATATTTGACATTGATAAACTTAGGCTTAGTTAGTTGATAAATTTGATTAATCATTTTACTAGTCTTTCTCAATCATACTTTTTGCAATCTTCAAATCTGTTACGGTTGTAATCTTCAGATTTGAGTATTCACCTTTGGCCAAGGCTACATCTTTTCCTTTAATGACAAAAATTTTACATGCATCTGTCAAGATTTCCTTCTCTTCAGCAGAGAGAGAACCGTAAAGGGCCATGAAGTCCTTGCAACGGAATGTTTGAGGTGTTTGTCCTTGATAGAGGTGAGCACGATTTGGAATATCTGTAATGAATTGACCATTAGTACTTTCAACGATAGTATCAACAGCTTCTACCACTGTGTCCACTGCGTCATGATTTTGAGCAAGTTGGATATTGTCCTGAATCATGCGAAGCGTAATGAATGGACGAACAGAATCGTGGGTAACAACGATATCCTCTGGAGTAAGCGGACGATAAGCATCGATGGCTTCAATGATTTTCTCAATACTTGTATTGCGGTCAGCACCACCTTTTGTAATGATGATACGATCCTTATGAAGAGGAAGATATTTATCTACAAGATCTTCTGCATGAGAAACCCAGTCTCCATGAACCCCAACTACAATTTTTTCAATGCTTGGTTCCAAGACAAATTTTTCAATTGTATGAATCAAAATAGGTCGATCACCTAACTCTAAAAATTGTTTTGGTAAGTTACTGATTCCCATGCGTGTGCCAGTTCCACCAGCAAGAATTCCTGCATAAATCATCTATTTTCTCCTTTGTCTTACTAAAAAAACTTATTTTCTCTATTATACCACAATCTAATCCTATCATGAAAGAAATACCGGCCCTCCCGTTCTAGAATAGAAGGATTAAAGAGTTCTATTATTCAAAGAAACTAGTCCATTTCTAGCAATGATCAGGAATTCTGTAGTCATTACCAATAAATGTCTGTGAAATTTTAGAGTCCTTCAGAATAATATACTTTCCTTAAAGAAAACTTAAAATTAAGATTTGAAACTTCAAAGTGATTACTTGACTTACTGCCCTTCATTTCTTATTAGCTAACTTTATGATATAATGAAAAACGAGGTAAATTGAATGAAAAGTATAAAATTAAATGCTCTATCCTATATTGAACTGCACCCCAAAAGTTAGACAGAAAAAATCTAACTTTTGGGGTGCAGTTCAATATTATGTGTTTTTAATTTGACTCTATAATACTCCTATAGATATTATGGAGCCTATTTTTGTGTAGAAAAAAAGTTCCATATGACCTATAATGAAAAGCAACCAGACCATCATTAGAAAAATTCATATCGAACCATTACATTTTATCACAAAACTACTCGATATCAAAGACTCAAACATCAAAATTCTAGATATCATCAATATGGATACACATAAGGAAATCATCGCTAAACTGGACTACGACGCCTCATATTGCCCTGATTGCAGAAGTCAAATGAAGAAATATGACTTTCAAAAGCCGTCTAAAATTCCTTACCTCGAAACGACTGGTATGCCTACTAGAATCCTCCTGAAAAAGCGTCGTTTCAAGTGCTATAATTACTCGAAAATGATGGTCACCGAGACCTCACTCGTCAAGAAGAATCATCAAATTCCTCGTATTATCAACCAAAAGATTGCGCAAAAGTTAATTGAAAAGACTTCTATGACCGATATTGCCCATCATCTTTCCATTTCAACTTCAACTGTCATTCGAAAGCTCAATGATTTCCACTTTAAGCATGATTTTTCTCGTCTTCCTGGGACGAGTATGCCTTCACTAAGGGAAAGATGAGTTTTATTGCACAAGATTTTGATAATCTCAACATCATCACTGTTCTTGAAGGCAGAACACAGGCTATCATCCGAAATCACTTTCTGCGCTACGAGCGAGCTGTTTGTTGTCAGGTGAAAATCATTACGATGGATATGTTTAGCCCTTACTACGATATTGCCAGTAAACTTTTTCCTAACGCTAAAATCGTTCTTGACCGCTTTCACATTGTCCAACATCTCAGCCGTGCTATGAGTCGTGTACGTGTCCAAATCATGAATCAATTTGAGCGAAAATCCCATGAATACAAGGCCATCAAACGCTACTGGAAACTCATTCAACAGGATAGTCGTAAACTGAGTGATAAACGATTTTATCGCCCTACTTTTTATATGCACTTAACGAATAAAGAGATTCTAGACAAGCTTTTGAGCTATTCAGAAGAGTTGAAACACCACTACAATCTCTATCAACTCTTGCTTTTTCACTTTCAGAACAAGGAACCTGAAAAATTCTTCGGACTTATTGAGGACAATATAAAGCAGGTCCATCCTCTTTTTCAGACTGTCTTTAAAACCTTTCTAAAGGATAAAGAGAAGATTGTCAACGCCAAATTGGAAGCGACCAATAATCTCGTTAAACTTATCAAACGAAATGCCTTTGGATTTCGGAACTTTGAAAACTTCAAAAAACGAATTTTTATCGCTCTCAATATCAAAAACTCCAAGCAGGCTAATCCTGCTAACTCATGACAGAAAACGAAGTTTATCTATAATGAAGATGAACAATACCAATCCGTGGTCTTTAATAGAGTTTTTCCTAGCCTGTATCAAAAACTGGATGAACAAGAGTCATGAGATAACTCGAATATGCCTTGAGCATGAAAATAAAATTACTAGTAACCTCTTGTTCTATTGTTCAAATAGTTAACAGGAGGTTTTTATAATGGAAGTTATGATTGAAACGTGTTGTAGAATTGATGTCCACCAAAAGTCTATCGTTTATTGTATCCTAGATGGTCCACTAGATAGCAATAAACCACAGAAAATTCAGAAGAAATTTGGGACAACTACTGTAGCTCTTCACAATACCTTAGATTGGGTGGTGAAAAACCATGTCACACATGTCTTTCTTGAAAGTACTGGGCAATATTGGCTCCCTCTCTTTAATATAGTAAAATGAACCAAAAATAGTACAGAATGTGGCATAATCTTCTTATGGCATGTTCAATAGATTTTCGTAAAAAAGTTCTCGCTTATTGTGATCGAACAGGTAGTATAACAGAAGCATCACAGGTTTTCCAAATCTCACGTAACACCATTTATGGCTGTTTAAAGCTAAAAGAGAAAGCAGGAGAGCTAAACCATCAAGTAAAAGGAACAAAACCAAGAAAGGTTGATAGAGATAGACTTAAAAACTACCTTACTGACAATCCAGATGCTTATTTGACTGAAATAGCTTCTGAATTTGGCTGTCATCCAACTACCATCCACTATGCTCTTAAAGCTATGGACTACACTCGAAAAAAAAAGAACCACACCTACTATGAACAAGCCCCAGAAAAAGTATCTTTATTTCTTAAGAATTTTAATAGTTTAAAGCACTTAGCACCTGTTTATATTGATGAAACATGATTCGATACTTATTTTTATTGAAAATATGATCGCTCATTAAAAGGCCAGTTAATAAGAGGTAAGGTATCTGGAAAATGTACCTGGCCGTAAGACAGATGTGAAGGACGCTGAATGGATGGCTCAACTCAGTCGTTGCAGACTAATTGAACCTTCCTATATTCCTACCCCTGAAATGGTACAGCTTAGTTTACTGACACGTGCATGCGTTCTTACAAGCAACGTCAAACTCAAATTAAAAATGAAATTCACAATCTCTTACAAAGGGCCAATATCAAGCTAACCAGTTATCTTTCTGATTTTTTTCTAAAACAGGGCAAGCACTTTTAAAATTATTCATTGATGGAGAAAGCATTAATGTAGAATCTGTTATCCCTTGTATCCAGAAGCGAGTGAAAACAAGTCCAGAAGAACTCGTGGAAGCGATGGAAGGAAAGTTGTCACTAGAAGACCGCTTTCTCTTAGACCAGAGCTTAGAGGAATGTCAGATGTATCAGGAACTCATTGAAAAACTGACCGATGAGATTCAACACTACATAGAAAAGGAGTTTCCCTGAGGAAAATAGGATAATTCAAACCATTCCCGGTGTGAATGAAAACTGTGCTGCCACTATTCTAGCTGAGATTGGACCAACTGTTACGGCCTTTACGTCCGATGCACACTTAACATCATGGGCTGGACTCTGTCCAGGGTCTTATGAAAGTGCTGGCATTAAAAAATCCTCACACATCACGCAAGGAAATCGCTATATCAAACAGGCTTTGACCCTGTCGGGATTAATTCTAAGGATCCAGCTTTTTTTCTTTTTACAATCGAATTTCCCAAAGAGTAAGCAAGATGAAAGCAGTCATCGCTTGTGCTCATAAGATTCTCAGAATCATTTACAAACTACTCTCCACCAAGCAGACTTATCAAAAAGAAAAGGCGCTAGGACTGAGGAAACAGTTCTAACTCCAAAACTAAAAAATTCAATTACAGCATAGCACAAGAAGTGATTTTTTGCGCTTTTTTACTGTTTTTTCAAATCATGACCACCCGTCAAACGGGTGGTTTGTCCCAGGGCTATAAGCCCAAATTACCAGCCAGCGCCTAAAGACGCTGGCTTTCACTTTGTTCAAGCCTCATTGCTCTTGACTCGTCACTGGTCTCTTAAAGAGCCTTTAGTATTACTTACCACTATCCCTAAAGGGATCCTCATATTCTTTTACACTCAATCTATCTAGTGCTATATCATGCTTTACTCGTTCTCAAATTTTCATACTCGTTAAGAAATCATCCACTGGATAATTTCTTTAATCTTGGATATATTTCTTAATTGTGGCTTCATTAAGCCCTACTGTACTTACATAATAACCTTCTGCCCAGAAATGCCGATTTCCAAACTTGTACTTGAGATTGGCGTGTTTGTCAAATATCATGAGTGCACTTTTTCCTTTTAAATAGCCCATGAAACTCGAAACACTTATCCTTGGTGGAATACTTACTAACATATGTACATGGTCTGGCATTAAGTGACCCTCGATAATTTCAACTCCTTTATAACTACACAAACGATGAAATATTTCGTCTAAACTACTTCGATATTGATTATAGATGACTTTTCGTCTATACTTAGGGGTAAACACAATGTGATACTTACAGTGCCTCTTTGTGTGCGATAAACTATGAGCCTTTTGTGCCATATTTTTCTCCTTTCGCTTTACAATTGGCTTGAACACCTTTATTGTATCGCGTTTGGAGTTTTTTTGTATAACCTTCGACGCGCACCCGCATAGCGGGTGGTTTTTTTGTCTCGCACCTAACGGAGCGAGACGGACCAATAGTCACATAATAAAAACACCCCAAAAGTTAGATTTTTCTGTCTAACTTTTGGGGTGCATTTCATTCAACACCTGAATATTATGCGTTTTTAATTTTTCTTCAATCCATTACAATAGATAGAGAACTCAATTTCTTATAAGTAAAGGAATTTGAAAATAGCTACTGCCGCAATTGCTGCTGCGATCGGTGCTGCTACTGGTACCCAAGAATACCACCATTTTGAATCGCCTTTGTGCTCACCAAGAACTGATTTTGGAAGGAAAGCATGAAGGAGACGTGGTCCCAAGTCACGAGCAGGGTTCAAGGCAGGTCCTGTAGGTCCACCAAGTGATGTTACCAAGGCCATAACAAGGAATCCAAGTGCCAAGTGAGCTACTGAAAGTCCTGAAGCAGTATGTGGTGCTACTTGGGCTTTGATTGCTAAATCAGAAAAGTCAACATTTTGACCTGCTTGACTAGCCATTTGTTTCATGTATTGAAGCACTTCAGAACCAAAGAAGTTTTTAGTCATTCCAAGGGCTGCAAAGAAAAGAACAAATGATCCAACAAACTCATTTACAAAACCATTAACAGTTGCTGCAAAATGTGATTCTTTTGTACCATTATCCAAACTTGAAATTGTTGAGAAAGTACCCAAAATGTTGTTTGGATTTTCAGTTTTCAAGTAGTATGGGCGGTGTGTTGCCACAACCAAGGCTTGACCAAAGATAGCACCCAAAACTTGTGCAATGATATAAGGCGCAACTTGTGCCCAAGGGAAAAGACCGCTGATTGCAAGTCCAAGAGTGAAGGCTGGGTTGATGTGGTTTCCAGATACGTTACCAAACATCAAGGCTGGGATCATAACCCCCATACCATAACCAACAGCGATAACGATCCAGCCACTTTGGTGACCTTTCGTACCTTTAAGTTCAACGTTGGCAACTGCACCATTTCCAAGAATGATCAAAATAGCAGTTCCCAAAAATTCAGTGGCATATTTAATTGCCCATGTGAAATCCATTTGATAGATTCTCCTTAAAATTTTTTAGACAATCCTTATTCTATCAATTTTTACATCTTTTAGCAACTACTTTCTCGAAAGATTGTGACAGAAAACGGTTCCAAATCTTATAAACTAATCTTTTTTTCAAGATGTTCCCAGTTCATTATGTTATCTGTGCTAATCTGATGCTTTTATGTCAATTCCTCCTGATACATAGTATAGGGAATAAGAAGTATCTTCCCCATTCACCAATAAGAGTTTTGCTATGAACACAAAACTCTATCTTTCTAATGAAACAATCTTAACCTGATTTATATAAAAATTCTCGTCACATTGCCATAAAACCTCAGCCATATTTTTGTAAGAAATGGATTTATCGTGATTTGCTCTAATCGTAAGATTATAACCACTTTCATTCCTATCCATGTCAATATTTAGATTGTAAAATCCTTTCTGTTCAATGAGAATATTCAAGGTATCTATTGAAGGTTTATTGGTTACAAATCCAGTCATTCTGATATGATAATGGGTATCGCTTTTCAAAAATTTGGAGCTGCTTTTCTGAACAGAGACTACAATTAAACTACAAAATAAGCCTAGAAAAGCAAAACCTTCCCCAATCGCCATTCCAATACCTGCAGTTGCCCAAATACCAGCTGCTGTGGTGATACCACTGATTTTTTTATCCCTCATGAAAATAATATCACCTCCAATGAAACTAATTCCACTGACAATTTGGGCCGCAACCCTAGAAGTATCATAATTAGGTGTATCCAAGAAAGCTTCTTTTGATAAAATCATCATTAAAGTTGCAGTTAAGGCAACCAAGATATGAGTCTTTCTCCCAGCCTGCTTGTGCTTAGACTTTCTTTCATAGCCAATGATAAAACCAGAAAAACAAGATAATAAAATGAGAATAATATATCGGACTTCAATCGGTAGAGCTATCGTATCAAGCATTATTTTCCTCCTCTATCACTCATAATTTTATATTATAGTCCTAGTTGAAACTTTTTCAAGAGAATATATTAGTTGAAAATTGTCCTTTTTAAAACAAAAAACCGCAGTTACCCTCTAGTAATAACTTGCAGTTTTCTGTAACTAATGGATTCTTACAATGTCTCAAACAATTCTTGCATTTGCACATCATCTGGAACCAGTTTTAAGTAAGCTTGTGCATTGACTTTTGCTTCCTCAAAGTAGCCCAATTCACGCAAGAGATAGATATAGTGTTCCAGAAACTCTGGATTGTCCTTTAAATCTACTGCCAACTCTTGGTAAAGCTCATAGGCAGTATCCAAATCGTCCATTTCTTGATAGGAACGAGCAATCATCCACTTGGTCAAGAGATTTTCTGGCTCCTCACTTTGCAAGTCTAGAATGTCTTCATAACGTTCCTGCTCCAGATAAATAGTTGCTAGACGGAGTAAGATTTCTTCCGTATCCTCAGCATCTTCTTTAGCAGTAAGGAGGTAGTTCTCTGCTCCACTAGCATCATGCAATTCATAGGAAAATTGTGAAGCTACTAACAAGAGTCTTGTTTCAAACGGATTTTTCTCCAACCCTTGCTTAGCGATACGCAGGGCTTCTTGAACTTGATGTTCCTTATGTAAGGCCTGACTGTAACCATACTCATATCCTTCAAAATCAGGTGAAATGGTATCAAGTTGCTTAAAGTAGAGGACAGCTTTTTGGTATTCTTCTTGATCAAAGTAAAGACTGGCCAACTCAAAAGCTGTTAGGTCATCGTATTCTAACTCCAGAGCTTTTTCTAAAAACCCTGTAGCTGTTTCAAATTTCCCTAACTGGGCATAGGCAAAGCCAATCCGTTGATAGGTGGAAATGCCCGTTTGCTCATAAATCGAGCGATTATCTAACTGGGCATAGCCTTGAATGGCCTCTTGGTAATTTTCCAACTCACTATCTAATTCTGCCAAGCCCAATATCAAGAGAGGATCCTCTGAGTAAGTCAATGCTTCTAACAATTTCTCACGTGCCACATCTGTCAAACCTTCCATCTGGTAAAGGTCCGCTTTAAGTGCCAAAGCCGACACATACCAGTCACTGTCAGCTTGGATTTCCTCAAGATAAGCAAAGGCTTCTTCAATTTGACCATCCTCGCTAGCAATTGTTGCTAGATTTAGATTAACCTCTGGGAAATCCTCTACAATTTTCAGGTAAATTTCCTTGGCCTGAGGATAAAAACCAATTCCTTCAAGATAAGTCGCTAATTCATAAAGAAGCTCACTTGGATCATTCTCTAAAGCTTTGACGAAATAATGTTCTGCCTTAACTAAATCTTGCTCTTCCAAAGCCTGTAACATCTGTTGACTATTGTTCACTCTTGGCTTCCTCTCCCTCTAGTTCATATAGGCCACTGACTACCTTATACCATTCAAAAATCGCTGAAATGACAACTTTAGCAGAGGCATAAACCGGAATACCGAGCAAGACTCCCCATATGCCAAACATGGATCCTGAAGTTAACAAGACAAAGAGAACATTAATGGGATGGATGTTTAATTGACTTCCCAAAATCAATGGAGAGACAAAACGGCCTTCAATAGTTTGTTCTACGATAAAGACAATCACTACTTTCAAAAGCATGACTGGACCAGCAATCAAGCCCAATACTAAGGCAGGAAGCATGGCTAGGAAACTACCAAGATAAGGAACCAGATTTAAGATACCAGCAGTAACACCAAGCGTAACCGCATAGCGTAGACCAATGATCTTGAAGAAGATGATAAACATTACCGCAACAATAATAGCCACTGTTACTTGTCCTCGAACATAGTTAGACAACTGCTGATTCACATCTGATAAAACTTGTCCAACAGGTTCTTTCAATTTCGTTGGCATGAATTGGGTCAAATAGTGACGCAGGCCTTTCCCATCACGTAAGAGATAAAAGAGCATGAAAGGAACGATAATCAAGGCAACAATCACTTGAGATGCACCGCTAATAAAGGCGCTTACCCAGTTGACCGCCTGAGAAGAAACCTTACTTGCCCAAACTGTAGCCTGACTAGAGAAGTTTGTCAAAACTTGCTCTAACTGAGGCCTGAAATCATCTGGCAAACGCTTGGTGACCAAATCATCAATAACCCGATCAGCATCTTCAAGGTAGATTGGTACATTTCTTGCAAATGTTAAGACCTGACGTTGCAGATTTGGAATCGCTACTGCCAAGCCCCAAATGATAAAGAGAGCGATGATGACAAAGACAATAGTGATAGCTATAACACGATTAATTTTGTGTTTCTCCATCCAATCAACAATGGGATTCAGTAAATAATATAGCAAACCAGATAGAATGACTGGTAACATCACAACTGCCAAAAAGTCCAAAACAGGTGAAAATAGAAAACTAATCTTACTTAAAATAAAAAGATTCAGTCCCAACAATAAGGTTACCAAAAATACCGTAATTGCCTTGTTATCCAAAAACCACTTGAAAAACCAAGACAGGCTAAAATGTTTCTCTTTTTGTTCCATAAATAATTCCTTTCTGTCGTCCTTTCATTATACCATTTTTAGACCAAAATAACTCTTTTTTAAAGTGCTTACATAGAGACAGCGACATAAAAAATCCCCTCAAAAGAGGAGATTTGATTAGTCTTGAATATGACGGTCTAAGTTCTTCTGATAATCTGCGTTTGATTTGGCTTTTTCATCAGCAAATTTCTTGCGGAACTCATCCATTTCTTTAGTAGTGACAATCTTATCTTGGATTTTCAGATACTTGTAGCTATTTTCACTAGTCTTGTCACCTACCCAGCCACCGGCACCACTGCCAGGAACCATTTTCGTCACTAGCATTTGAGCACCATCAGAGTATACTGGAATAACAAGTGCACTATCTGACAACCAAGCTTGGGCCTTAGCATATTTGGAATAACGTTTTTGAAGGTCTGTTTTCTCACTATTTGCATCATCAATCAGTTCTTTGTATTTATCCAATCCAACTGTTTTAATAACTGGATTGTCTGTTCCTGGTGCCACACCAAGAGCACTTAGGAGACTTGGACCTGAAGTTGGATCAAATACATCTAGATAAGTCGATGGATCAGCAAAGTCTGGATTCCAACCACTGACTGCATTAATATCCCAGTCAGTATTTGCATTGGAAGTAGCTAGAACAGTCATACTTCCCAATTCATCATCAGAAACCTGTTGAATGTCAACAACCACATTTTCAGAGCCTAAGGCTTCCTCGATGGATTGTTTATAAGACTGAACCTGACGAATAAAATCTGGATTTGATGAAGAAATTGGCAAATCTAAATGAATTGGGAACTGTACTCCATCAGCTTGAAGAGTTTTCTTAGCAGATTCAAACTTAGCCTTAGCCTTGTCTACATTATGAAGTGAATCTTGGGCATCATCAAGACTAACATCTTTCCAGACGTTATCCAATTTATCCAATTCTGTCTTAGTAACTTGACCAAATGTTTGATCTCCTACTTGAACAAATGTTGGAGGAGTGAAACTTGTCCGTAACTTACGAGGTCCTACTTCATCACCAAATACTTGAGAGATCCCTGCTTTACGATCTACCGCAAAAGCCAAGGCTTGACGGAAATCTTTGTTTAACAAGGCTTTCTTAGTAGAAGTTTTTTCTGCATCACTTGTTTTAGCAGTGTGATTGTAATTTACACGGTCGATATTGGTTGAGATATAAAAAACTCCTCCACGCTGTTGACCATACACAATATTATCCTTGTATTTTTCTTTTAGACGTTCATAGTTGGCAGAGTTTTTAAAGAGTGGTGCAGCTGGATAGTGTCCCTCATCAAAACCGCGTCCTAGAGAGTCTGCATCTTGACCATCAAAGAAGGATAACTTGATATCATCAATAAAGACATTTTGTTTATCCCAGTAGTGTTGATTTTTGGTCATTTCGATAGAAGACTTAGATGTAAGACCTTTGAGGAGATAAGGCCCATTGTATAGAATGCTCGTTACATCCGTTGGTTTACCAAAGTCATCTCCTTTAGAAGCTAAAAAGTCTTCATTAACTGGTGCAAGGACTCCCATTGTTGTTTTTGAATTCCAGAAAGATTCTGGATGATTCAAAGTATAGACTACAGTATAATCATCAGTTGCTTTTACCCCAACAGTAGAAAAATCTGTTGTTTTCCCATTTACATAGTCATCCAATCCTTTGATAGAATCCTGTACGAGATAAAGAGCCTGTGATTTCTTATCTGCTGCGTGTTTCAGACCAGTCACAAAGTCTTGAGCCTTGACTTCACCATACTCTTCCCCCTCATTGGTATACCATTTGATACCCTGACGGATTTTATAGGTATAGGTCAAACCATCTTTGGAAACAGTCCAATCTTCTGCAACTGATGGAACCAGATTCCCATATTGGTCATTTTCAAGCAAACCGTCAATAACGTTACCTGTGACCTGTTTAGTGCTGACATTTCCAGAAACTGTATAATCCAGAGTCGAAGGATCTGATGAAAATACATAGGCATAAGTAACTGGTTTATTTGCTTCTTTATTAGCATTACCAGATGAACACGCTGCTAGGACAGCTGCCGAGAGTACAGCAACTCCTGCTGCTAAGAAAACACGTTTTTTCATAAACAAACTCCTTTGCAATTTGTATAAGATTATTATAGCACTTTTATTAAGTAAATCAATGAAAACATTCTTAATATTATCATGAAAAGAATGTGGAAAATCTCTTGCCAAGCTTGATTTTTTCATACTAGCATTTTTGTGATATAATAGTCTTATCTTTATATAGAGGTAAAGTTATGAAAGAAACTGTTTATTTTGGAACTTATACACGTCGGACTTCCCAAGGGATTTACAAAGCGGACTTTGATACAGAAACTGGTCAGCTTTCAAATCTAGAACTTTTTGCTACTGAGCCAAGTCCAACCTACCTTGCCTTTGACCAGTACCAACATTTATACACTGTTGGTAGTCAAGACGATAAGGGAGGAATTGCAGCCTATCAAACTGACGGGACTTTATTAAATCATGTCGTGGAAGAAGGAGCCCCCCACTGTTATGTTGCCGTTGATGAAAAGCGTGATTTGGTTTATGCGGCCAACTACCATAAAGGACAGGTCCTTGTTTATAAACGTCAGGAAGATGGTAGTCTTCTACTTAGTGATGTGGATCAACACAGTGGCCAGGGTCCACATGAAAATCAAGCTTCTCCCCACGTTCACTATACAGATTTAACACCTGACCACTATCTAGTGACCTGCGACTTGGGTACTGACCAAGTAATTACTTATGATCTTGATCCAGAAGGAAAATTATCTAAGCTCTATACCTATCATAGCCAGCCAGGAGCAGGCTCACGCCATATTATTTTCCATAACCATTATAAAATCGCTTATCTCATTTGTGAACTCAATAGCACTATCGAGGTTCTAATCTACGATGGTGTTGGCGAATTTGAACGCATGCAAGTCATTTCAACTCTACCAGACGGTTATGAAGGCTTTAATGGTACTGCTGCTATTCGTCTCTCTAAAGATGGTAAATACCTCTACGCTTCTAACCGTGGTCATGATTCTATCGCAGTATATACAATCCTTGCGGACGGTAGTTTAGAGTTGTTAGAAATCGTTCCGACACATGGTCAGACTCCACGTGATTTTGATTTGACACCAGACCAAGAATTTGTCATTGCTGTCCATCAGGACTCTGACAATGTAACCGTCTTTAAACGCAATCCTGAAACTGGTCGTCTAGCAGAACTTTCCAACGACTTCCATGTCCCAGAAGCAGTCTGCATCAGTTTTGCCCCTTAAGAAAACATAAAAAATGAACTTGGTAACTCAAGTTCATTTTTTTCTTATAGTCTTTTTCCGACATTAATACGGTTAATGGCACGTTGCAGTGCAATCTTCGCACGACGTTCTTGGTCAATCAAGTTTTTATCTTGTGCTTCTTCAATTTCACGCTCTGCTCGAAGTTTGGCACGTTCTGCACGACTGATATCGATATCACGAGCACGTTCTGCAGAATCCGCAACGATTGTGATGGTATTATTGGCAATTTCAATAACACCTCCGTTTACTGCAATCCAGTTCACGTGATCTTCATCATCAATACGTTTTACCTTTACTTCATCAACTGCTAAAACCGCAATCATATTTTCATGTCGTGGCAAGATCCCCATCTCACCATCCAGAGTTCGAACCGATACATAGCTGGCATGGTGATCATAGACGAGACCATCTGGTGTCACGATCTGGACAGTTAACTGAGCCATAGATCACCTCTTAAAATCCCATTTTTTCAGCTTTTGCAATCACATCTTCGATAGAACCTACACCACGGAAGGCATCTTCTGGCAAGTGGTCATGTTTACCATCAAGGATTTCCTTAAAGCCACGAACAGTTTCAGCAACTGGAACATAAGAACCTGGCTGACCAGTAAATTGTTCCGCAACGTTAAAGTTTTGTGACAAGAAGAACTGGATACGACGGGCACGAGCAACCAAGGTCTTTTCTTCATCAGAAAGCTCATCCATACCAAGGATAGCAATGATATCTTGCAACTCATGGTAACGTTGAAGGACACGTTTTACTTCTGCAGCAACTGCATAGTGCTCTTCTCCAACGATTTCAGGTGCTAAGGCACGTGAGCTTGAAGCAAGTGGGTCAACGGCTGGGTAGATACCCAATTGTACCAACTTACGTTCCAAGTTGGTTGTTGAATCCAAGTGAGCGAAGGCTGTTGCTGGCGCTGGGTCAGTATAGTCATCCGCTGGCACATAGATAGCTTGGATAGAGGTTACAGAACCCTTCTTGGTTGATGTAATACGTTCTTGCAATTGACCCATTTCCGTAGCAAGGGTTGGTTGATAACCAACGGCTGATGGCATACGACCCAAAAGGGCAGATACTTCTGAACCAGCCTGAGTGAAACGGAAGATATTATCGATAAAGAGAAGCACGTCTTGGCCTTCTACATCACGGAAGTATTCAGCGATTGTCAAACCAGTAAGGGCAACACGCATACGTGCTCCTGGTGGCTCATTCATCTGACCAAATACCATGGCTGTTTTCTCGATAACGCCTGATTCTTTCATTTCCCAGTAAAGGTCGTTCCCCTCACGAGTACGTTCCCCAACACCAGTAAATACTGAAATACCACCGTGTTCTTGGGCAATGTTGTGAATCAATTCTTGGATCAAGACGGTTTTACCAACTCCGGCACCACCGAAAAGTCCAACCTTACCACCTTTAAGGTAAGGGGCAAGAAGGTCGATAACCTTAATCCCTGTTTCAAGGATTTCAGAAGAGGTAGACAACTCATCAAAAGTTGGAGCTTTTTTATGAATTGGCTGACGCTCTGCGTCTTCTGTAAAAGGAGCTTCCAAGTCAATGGTATCTCCCAAAACGTTGAAGACACGTCCCAAAGTTTCTTTACCTACTGGTACAGAGATTGGACGACCTGTGTCCAATACATCCATTCCACGAGTCAACCCATCTGTTGATTCCATGGCGATAGTACGGACCATACCATCTCCCAACTCCAAGGCTACTTCAAGGACGATTTTTGTTTTTCTTTCGTCATTTTTGTAGACGACAAGTGCATTGTTAATCTCAGGAAGTTTTTCCCCTGCTGCAAACAAGACGTCTACAACGGGACCGATAACCTGAGCAATTTTACCTGAACTCATCTCCTTCTCCTATTCTATATAAGATACTGTCGGTTCCTAGCTCAACTAGGTCCTAATACTCTTCGAAAATCTCTTCAAACCACGTCAGCTCTATCTGCAACCTCAAAACAATGTTTTGAGTAGCCTGCGGCTAGATTCCTAGTTTGCTCTTTGATTTTCATTGAGTATAAGTTCATTTTCATACGAGCTGGACTAGAGCCTATTCTAAGGCACTAGCTCCTGCTACGATTTCTGTAATTTCTTGTGTAATCGCCGCCTGTCTGGCACGGTTATACTGAATTGTCAAATCATTAATGACTTTCTTAGCATTATCTGTCGCTGTTTGCATGGCTGTCATACCGGCAGCATTTTCAGCTGTCTTGGCATCGATAATAGCCCCGTAAATCATACTTTCTGCAAACTGAGGCAACAACTGCTCCAAAATTTCTTCTCGGCCTGTCTCTAATTCAAAAGTCAAGCTGTAGTCTTCATCCGCTTCATTGGGATCCAAGTCAACAATCGGAAGCATTTGTTCCACACGCATTTGACTGGTTAGTGTGTTGACATGGTGGTTATAGCAGACATAGAGTTCATCAAAAAGTTCATTTTGGTACATTTCAACAGTTTTTGAAATAATCTTACGGACTTCATCAAAGCTAGGTTGGTCTGCTAAGCCACGTAATTCATAAAGTGGTTGAATACCACGAGCCTTAAAGAAATCAGCTCCCATTCCACCGATACAGATCATTTCAAAACCTTTACCGTCTGGATGGTATTCTTCCTTCAACTCCATAACGGCTTTCAGAATAGAAGAATTATACCCTCCAACCAAACCGCGATCTGAAGTAATGACAATATAGCCTGTCTTCTTCACGGGACGGCTAATCAACATCGGATTGGTTGAACCACCAGCTCCATTACCATGAAGGATATCTGTCAAAAGTTTACGCACTTTCTGAGCATAAACTTGGAAGTTACGAGCTGCTTCTTCAGAGCGACCTAGCTTAGCAGCCGATACCATTTGCATGGCATTAGTGATTTGACTCGTATTTTTTGTTGAGGCGATTTTTGTTTTAATATCATTTAGAGATACTGCCATCTGACACCTCTATTCTTATTGGAAGCTGGTTTGATTGAGAAACTCTGTAATCGCAGCATCCAAGACTGCTTCTTCTGGCAAGTCTTTTGTATCACGAATGGTTTCCAAAATCTCTGGATGTTGAGCATCAAAGAAGGCATGGAACTCTTCCTCGAAACGAACAATATCATCTACTGGAACAGTATCCAAGAAACCATGTGTCAAAGCATAAAGAATGGTTACTTGTTTCTCAACAGGCAATGGTTTATGAACAGGTTGTTTCAATACTTCAACTGTACGACGTCCACGGTTCAATTTAGCCTGTGTTGCCGCATCCAAGTCAGAACCAAACTTAGTGAAGGCTTCCAACTCACGGTATGAAGCAAGGTCGATACGAAGTGTACCAGCAACCTTCTTCATGGCTTTGATTTGTGCAGAACCACCTACACGTGATACAGATGAACCCGCATCGATGGCTGGACGAATACCCGCATTGAAGAGACCATCGCCAAGGAAGATTTGTCCATCAGTGATAGAAATCACGTTGGTTGCGATATAGGCAGAGATATCTCCTGCTTGTGTCTCGATAAATGGTAGGGCTGTAATTGATCCACCACCAAGTTCATCAGAAACTTTAGCTGAGCGCTCAAGCAAACGGCTGTGAAGATAGAAAACATCACCTGGGAAGGCTTCACGACCTGGAGGACGACGAAGCAAGAGAGACAGTTCACGATAAGCTACCGCTTGTTTTGATAAATCATCATAAACGATCAAAACATGCTTCCCTTGGTACATAAATTCTTCCGCCATGGCGACCCCAGCATAAGGAGCTAGGAAAAGCAATGGAGATGGTTGTGAAGCAGAAGCTGTCACAACGATTGTGTAGTCCAAGGCACCATACTGACGAAGTGTTTCTACTTGCGTACGAACGGTTGATTCTTTCTGTCCAATCGCGACATAGATACAGATCATATCTTGACCTTTTTGGTTCAAGATTGTATCAATCGCAATGGTTGTTTTCCCTGTTTGACGGTCACCGATAATCAACTCACGTTGACCACGACCGATCGGTACAAGGGCGTCAATAGCTTTCAAACCAGTTTGCAATGGTTCTGATACAGACTTACGTTGCATAACACCAGGAGCTGGCGCTTCAACTGGACGAGTTTTATCTGTGTGGATTTCTCCAAGACCGTCAACTGGACGACCAAGTGGGTCCACAACACGACCAATCAGACTTTCACCTACAGGGACTTCCATAATTTTACCTGTACGGCGGATTGTATCGCCTTCTCGGATATCTGTAAAGTCACCTAGGATGATAATACCAACGTCTGTTGACTCCAAGTTTTGAGCCATACCATAAGAGCCGTTTTCAAAAATCAACAACTCTCCACTCATGGCATTTTCAAGGCCGTGAGCACGCGCGATACCATCCCCGATATAGGTTACAACACCTGTTTCAGTCACATCAAAATTGGGTTTGAAATTTTCAATTTGTTGCTTAATTAAAGCGCTGATTTCTTGTGCGTTAATTGCCAAAAGAACACCACTTTCTATTTCAAATTTTCTTTAACAACTTTAAGTTGTTGTTTAATACTCACATCAATTGTCTTGTGATTGGCAAAAATGACAAAACCACCAATGAGACTTTCATCGACTTGTTCTTTTACACTCCTTACTTTCAGAGACATTTTTTTCTCAATCAAAGGGAGCAAGCGACTCTTTTGTTCATCTGTTAAATGATGAGCTGAAGTAATCGTCACTTCAAATCGATTTGTTTCTTTTTCAAGTCGGTTCAAGCAATCTACAAGCACATCATAAAAAAGATTTGCTCTGTGATTGTATGCCAGAACCTGGATCAAGTTTTGCAATAAAGGTGACACAGAGTCTTGGAAGAAAGCAATTGTTTTTTCCTTATCAGACTCGTCTACTGCCACTTTTTTTAAAAAAGAAGGTAAACTTGTTTCTTCAGCAACTTGCTTGATTTGAGTCAAGTCTGAAAAGATACGGTCTTCTTCTCCTTTTTCAAGTACCAATTGGACAAAAGGCATGCTGTATTTTTCAATTACCTTTACTGTTTTCTTGTCCATTAAGCTTCTCCTAGCTGATCGATATACTGATCAATGAGTTCTTTATGGGCATGACCATCAAGGTTTTGTGAGATGATTTTACCAGCTAAGCTGATTGTCAAATCTGCTACCTCACCCTTAACGCTTTGTAAAGCTTCAGCTTTGTTTTGAGCAATTTCTTGGTTTGCTTTTTCTTTTAAGCGTCCTGCTTCTAGTTTAGCATCTGCTAAAATACTAGCCTTACTTTTCTCAGCTGTTTCTTTCGCATTCTCAATGATTGTCTTAGCTTCTTTACGGCTACCAGCCAATTCATCTTCGCGTTTTTGAGCCAATACTTCTGCTTTTTGACGTGCTTCTTCAGCTCTGTCAATATCTGAAGCAATTTTTTCAGCTCTTTCTTCGAAAATGCCTGTAATATTAGACCATGCAAATTTTTTAATCAAGACTAGCAAAAGGATAAAAGAGCCAGCGATTAAAATAAAATTACCAATTAATTCACCTACTGTTACGTGCATCAGTTACTCCTTTCTACTCTTCATCATTAATTTTATTTCCTAGGTACATAGAGGATAATAGTGTAAAGACATAGGCTTGTACACAAGAAATGAACACGGAAAATGCAGTCCAAACTAAGTTTGTCCCAAATGCGATTGGATACCAAAAAATAGCCTGATGTGAAAGTAAGAGAAGCAAGCTTGTCATTACTTCACCTGCAAAGATATTCCCAAAAATCCGCAAAGCAAGAGAAAGGAAATTCGTGACTTCTTCCAGTAGATTCATCGGTGTCATAAATGCAGGAGTTACAAAACCTTTTAGGTATTGTTTAATCCCACGACGACGAATCCCCTCAATATGCGCCATAACAATAATACAGAAAGACAAGACAAGGTCAAATGAAAGATTTGCAGTTGGCGATGTCCAAAGGTTTGTTCCATCTGTTGTTTGAAGTTTAGCCATCAAACCAAGATTATTGGCGATAACCATAAAAAGAAATAAACATAAGTAAAAGAGTGAGTAATCTTTCATGTAGTGGGAACCAAGGTTAGGTTCTGTAAATCCAATTACAAAATCATAGAGATACTCTAGTACATTTTGTTTACCTTTGGGTTTCAAGGTCATATTACGACTTGCCCAATAGATAAATGCAAAAATCAGAAACACAGACAGCAAAGTCAAGGCTGTCAAAGTTAAATCAAAGGTAACAGGACCAATATTGATGGTTGGATTGATACTTTCTTCCATCTAACATTCTCCCTTCTCCAATTTATATTTCGTTATTTAATAATAAATGAGAAGACAAGAGTTACGAAGAAAGTTCCTTCAATAAAGGCAACCCCTAAAAACATCAAGCTACGAAACTCAGCGATAATATCTGGTTGGCGAGCTACTGATTTCAACAAACCATTCATCAATAACCCTTCACCAAGAGATACACCCATACAGGCAAGACATAGACCGAAAAATGTTAAATTCATGACGAATTCTCCTTTTAATTAAAATTTACTTACTTAGTTTAGTCCTAAAAATTGGATTTGTCAACTTTTTACTAACATTGAAAGCGTTTAATGAAAATTATTTACAATTTTGCTATTTTTAAGCCCATTATATAGAAAACTTTGTAAAAAACTTGTAATAAATCCGACCATTATCTAGGTCTTTCTGAAAAATATTGAAAAAATCCGAGATGTAATCTCGGATGAAAATTAATATATTTTCTTTAACCTAATGCTCTTTTAGTAAGAAGAATTAAAGGGAAATCTTTCGTCTCCTACATGTTTATTAAGCACGCACTGTGACGCTGGTTCCATCTTCCTTATAAAGATTGATGAGACCCTCTTTAAGAGCGCGAACCATGTCTCCTGCTTGAACAGGTTGAGGCACCTTAATAGTCAATAGTTCCATTGGATTTGGAGCGCGGTCGATTTTATTGCCTTTGGCATCATGCAAATCTTCGATATACGTTTCAAAGTGACGGAAACCTGGGCCGTAAAACTCAACTTGGTCTCCTTCGTTAATAACGTTCCGTTGACGAATAGTTGCTGTTTGGGTCGCATCATCATAAGAAACCACTTCAGCGACAAACTTGTATTCAGGGATTTTACGGCGAGCACCAAATAACTGCTCATTTTCAGATGGTGTACCATAGTAGAAGCCTGTTGCCAATTCACGTTGGGCAACCTTCCACATCTCATCAATCAAGTCTTGCTTGATAGCTTCAAACTTCTCTGGACTTTCTAGATAAGCATCAACAGCCGCCTTGTAGCAGTTTGTTACTGTGGATACGTAGTGAATAGACTTCATACGTCCTTCGATTTTTAGACTGTCCACACCGTTTTCAATCATATCTGGGATATGGTCAATCATGGACATGTCAACAGCTGACATTGAAAATTCTTCTGGGATTTCCCCTTTCAAGCTCTTACGTTCTTTCCCAAATGGCATATCGTAGAGGTCATATTTCCAACGGCATGACTGAGAGCATCCACCACGGTTAGCATCACGCATACTCATGTGGTTTGAAAGAGTACAACGACCAGAGTAAGAAATACACATGGCTCCGTGGACAAAGGCTTCAATCTCAACATCTGTACGTTTGCGGATTTCTGCCAATTCTTCCATTGAAACCTCACGCGCCAAAACGACACGAGTCAAGCCCAGTTCTTTCCAGAACTCAAGGGTTTCATAGTTAGTGGCACTTGCTTGAGTGGAAAGGTGGATTTCAAGACCTGGTGCTTCAGTCGCTGCAATCATAATCAAAGCTGGGTCAGATACGATAACTGCTGCAATCCCGATATCACGCAGTTTACGGAACCACTCACCAGCACCAGCTTCATTTCCTTCGTGCATAACCATGTTGGCAGCCACATAAACCTTAGCACCATACTTGGCAGCAAACTGGACACCTTCTTCCATCTGTTCAAAGGTAAAGTTTCCTGCACGGCTACGAAGACCATAGGCCTGACCACCGATAAAGACAGCATCCGCTCCATATTGAACAGCTACCTTTAGCTTCTCTAAAGTTCCTGCAGGTGATAAAACCTCAGGACGTTTTAATGTTTTTGTCATGTTTTCTCCTATTTGCAATATAAAAGTTTGACGTATTTCCTTCTCATTTTATAGTAAATAAGAGATAAAATCAAGCCTAGACAGATTGTTTTGACAATTCTAATATTTTAAGCTTTGTATAATAATTGTTAAACTATCGAATATAAACCAATTTTAACAAGTATCCAAAAAGTCTAGAAAAGTAAAAACCAGTACCCAAAGATACTGGCTCATTAAACTACATAAATTAGTCCTTAGATGACTACTCCCACTCAACTGTTGCAGGTGGTTTACTTGTAATATCGTAGACGATACGGTTAACATGATCCACTTCGTTTACGATACGTACAGAAATCTTTTGAAGAACTTCCCAAGGAATCTTTGCAAAGTCAGCTGTCATACCATCAATAGAGGTGATGGCACGGATTGCAATCGTGTAGTCATATGTACGACCGTCACCCATAACACCGACTGAACGAACGCCTGTGTTGACAGTGAAGTATTGCCAGATATCACGGTCAAGTCCAGCTTTGGCAATTTCTTCACGTAGGATAGCGTCTGATTCGCGAACTGTTTCAAGTTTTTCTTCAGTAATTTCTCCCATGACACGGATAGCAAGTCCTGGTCCTGGGAATGGTTGGCGCCATACGATGTGGTCTGGCATACCAAGCTCTGTACCTAGGGCACGAACTTCATCCTTGTAAAGAGTATTGAGTGGTTCGATCAATTCAAACTGCATGTCTTCTGGAAGACCACCCACGTTGTGGTGTGACTTGATAGTTTGAGCTGTATCTGTACCAGACTCGATAACGTCTGTGTATAAGGTACCTTGAGCAAGGAATTTCACATCTTTGAGCTTGCTTGCTTCGTCATCGAAGACATAGACAAACTCGTTACCGATGATTTTACGTTTTTGTTCTGGGTCAGAAACGCCAGCAAGTTTATCAAGGAAACGTTTAGCAGCGTCTGCTTTGACGATATTCAAACCAAACTTACCACCAAGCATGTCCATAACTTGGTCCGCTTCTCCTTTACGAAGAAGACCGTGATCCACGAAGATACAGATCAATTGATCGCCAATCGCTTTTTGGAGAAGAACTCCAACAACTGAAGAGTCAACACCACCTGATAGACCAAGAAGGACGCGTTTATCACCGACAGTCTCACGGATTTTTTGGATCTGCATGTCGATGAAGTTATCCATTGTCCAGTCGCCTTTAGCCTTACAGATGTTAAGGGCAAAGTTACGAAGGATATCATTCCCGTATACAGAATGACGAACTTCTGGGTGGAATTGGATACCGTAAATGTGTTTATCTGGGTTTTCAATGGCTGCGTATGGACAGTCAGCTGATGTACCTGTACGAACAAAGTCAGCAGGAATCTCGGTAACTGCATCGCCGTGGCTCATCAATACAGTTTGTTCATCAGGTGTTGATTCAAAAAGCGCTGATGGTGTGTGAGTTAGGGTTGATTGACCGTATTCACGATTTCCAGCATCACCTGCAGGAACAACTTTTCCTCCAAGTTTATGGGTCAACAACTGCATACCATAACAGATTCCCAAAATAGGAATTCCGAGTTCGAAGATTTCTGGGTCAATATCAAATGAACCATCTTCGTATACAGAGTTTGGACCACCTGAAAGGATAATTCCTACAGGATTGATTTCACGAACTTCAGCAGCTGAAATTTTATGGCTTTTTAGTTCTGAAAACACACCAATCTCACGGATACGGCGTGAAATCAGCTGGTTGTACTGGCTACCATAGTCCAATACGATGATTTTTTCTACATCTTGCAAATCAGTTGAAATGTTGCTCATCTTTTTCCTTTCTCAAAAGAAATATCTTTTTTCAATATTCTATCACAAATAAGGGCGAATTACCAACTAAACAAGGCGAAGATTGACTTTTTCTAGTTTATTGAGGTACAATAGAGAAAAGATAGAAATGAAGTGAAAAATATGCTACCTGCTTATATGAAAATCCATGATCAGATTAAAAAGGATATTGACGAACATCGTTGGGCCATTGGGGAGAGACTTCCCAGTGAACGAGACTTAGCAGAGCAGTTTGCGGTCAGTCGCATGACCCTCCGCCAAGCCGTATCTCTATTAGTCGAAGAAGGTGTTTTAGAGCGTCGTGTAGGAAGCGGCACCTTTGTTTCCAGTACACGTGTACAAGAAAAGATGCGAGGGACAACTAGTTTTACTGAAATTGTTAAGTCTCAAGGTAAAGTTCCCTCTAGCCAGCTCATTTCCTACAGAAAAACCATTCCCAATGAGCAAGAAGTTGCCAAGTTAGGCATTTCTCCAACGGAAAATATTATCCGAATGGAACGGGTCCGTTATGCCGACCAAGTCCCTCTGGTTTATGAAGTTGCTTCTATTCCTGAAAAATTCATTAAGGACTTTAAAAAAGAAGAAATCACCAGTCATTTCTTCCAAACTTTGCAAAAACATGGCTACCGCATCGGTAAATCACAGCAGACCATCTATGCTCGCCTTGCTAAAGAAAAAATTGCCCACTATTTGGAAGTTGAAAAAGGACATGCTATTCTTGGTTTGACTCAGGTTTCCTACCTAGAGGATGGTACTGCATTTGAATACGTAAAAAGTCAGTATGTAGGCGAACGCTTTGAATTTTATCTTGAAAACAATTAGATTACCACGCAAAAACTCTCTGTCACGGACAAAGAGTCTTTTTATTTTTCTAAGAGTAAATCTTTCAACGAAATCAAAGTTACAGCAAACAATATCATTGCCATACCAAGAAAATCAATGGGATAAAATTGTTCATTCATAATTAGGAAGGCAAAGAAAACCGCCGAGATTGGCTCAATTGAAGCCAACAAGCTTGACTTGACCGGTCCTATCAGACTGGCTCCTTTTAGAAAGGCTGTATAGGCAAAGACAGTCCCGATAAGGATAATGCCTGCAAAAGCAAGGAGGAAATCAAGACTAGTCGGTATATTGGCCTGTAGAACCCCTGTAAAAGGAAGGGCGACCAAACCTGCTATGACCATTCCCACACCAATGACCAAACTGCTCCCCCACTTCTTAATCAAGGATATGGGCAAAATGATATACAGAGCATAAGTCAGAGCAGAAAAGAGCCCCCAGAACAGGCCTGCATGTGTCATGGATAACTGGTCCAACTGCCCATGAGTTGCAATCAGGAAGGTCCCTCCAATGGCTAATATGATGGAAATAATCTCTCCCAGTGTCGGCGCCACCTTATCCTTGATACAGCTATAAATCAAAATCCCGACAGGACAAACATACTGAAGCACTGTCGCGGTACCTGCATTGGTCTCCTGAATAGCAGTTAGATAGGCAAATTGATTGAGGAAGAGGCCAATCAGAGCAAAAATAAGAAGAGACAGCAAACTCTTTCTATCCTTTAAAAAGGCCAGCATTCTATCCTTTGCAGTAACATAAGCCAAGAGCATGAGAATCCCGCCAGCGATTAAAAGTCGTAAGTTAGTCAAGACCAAAGCTGAAATTCCGTGTGCCATCAGGTATTGGCCACTCGTTCCTGACAAGCCCCAAGCAATCCCAGCCACAACTGTTAATAAAGTCCCTTTTAAACTATTTGACATGTCTCTCCTTATTCTTCTTTGCGAATCAAGTCCATCACTTGATTACGATCTACAATCCATTGAACCCTCTCATCCTTTTCATAGGTACGATTCGATAGGAAAATGACCGCTTCTTGCTTCTGACGATTCCACATGACAAAGGTACCTGTATAGCCCGTATGGTCTAGCCATTCTCCTTCCAAATTCCATGCTAAAGAACGTTCCTTGTCATCCAAAGGTGAAAAATTTTGACTCAAGTCTCTTGCAAAATCATCTGCTAAATAGTGTTCTAAAAAGATTTGTAAATCCTTTACAGTCGAAAATAAACCAGCACTACCTGCATGTCTGCCTAAGAGGCGAGCCTTGGGATCATGTACCAGACCTGCCTCGACACCTCTGACGGTTGGAACAGCAAGCTCAACAGATCCAAATTGGGTTTCCGTCATTCCCCAAAAATTCCAGACTTGTTCTTTTAAAATCACATCCAAGTCTTGATTAAAGATTCTTTCCAAAATAAAGCCCAACAGCAAAAAATGGACATCCGAATAAAGAAATGCTGGCTGGCTTCGTCTCTTGAGATGAAACATAGCTTCCTTTAATTCAGAAGCTGCTAAAAGATCTCTATTGGGAATGAAAGGATCAAGATTTGTAGCGTGAGTTAAGAGCTGGCGAATAGTGATATCTGGATAATCACTTTCAGGTAAAAAATCGGTTACTGGTCTGTCAATATCTAATTGACCGTTTTCCCACAAGAAGGTAAAAACGGTGCCAACCCCAACAACCTTGCTGACACTAGCTAGGTCATAAACGAGTCCTGCCTCAGTCTGCAAGCCATGCTCTGGGTCACTCTGGCCTAAATAGAACTCCGTCCATTGATTGTCCTTAAAATACGCAAAAGAGGCTCCGGGATAGATCCCTGCCTCGATTTGTTCTTCTATTTTTTTAATAATCTTGGTCCACTTCATACTTCTTCAAACCACAATTCAACATTATTTCTATCTTTTCCAAGGAAGAATTTTTCAGACTTAGGAATAAAATATTCTGTAGACTCAAACTTCTTACGAAGACTTGCTATGTCTAATTCGTTGACCAAGAACTTGAGCATAGATAAGTCCCAAGTAACCGTATTGTCCACAGTCAAATCCTGCCCCAGAGCTGGGATAAAATCAAGTGAAGTCCCAACTTCAGATACTTCCAAGAAACTTTCAATATCAGTTGGGAGATGTAATTCTATAGAAATCTCAAATTTACTTAAAGAAATTGACTCCAGATCTGTTTGAAATTCTGGCTTTTCTCCTACTTCTACTAGACTTTCTCTATCATCTTCCGCATGAATCAAAATCAAATCATCTTCTGGTGAGAAAATTTCAAAAGCGTATCCATTTTGACCTTTATATAATTGATGAATCGAATCTGTTTTAGCTAATAAGGCCTCGATTTCTAAGGGATTTTCCACCTTGACAATCAATCTAGCTAGTTTTTTTCTTCCCTCCACCTTACGAGTGCGCATACTTGGAGATTCTTCTAAAACCAGCTTTTCTAGACCTGTTTGATCACCTAGCGACAGAAAGGCTGACTCTTCTAACAAGGCCTTCATGCCAAGGGTTTCTATATAAAATGTTTCATTTAATTTTCTATTATTAACTTTTAAAGTAGGAATAATCCGTACAATCTGATTTACATTCATAAATTCCTCCGTTACTTTTTATTTTATAGGATTTTAGAATTTTTTACAAGATATTATGCTCAAATTTACCAATTTTCACCCCATTAAAAAATTTTTTTCAAAAGGCTGGCCCAAAACTCCATTTTTAGAGAAAAATACAACAGTCAAAAAGTAGATAGGATAAACTGGAATGCTAATCAATTGATTGATAAGAAATAATTGACTATCTTTGTTGATTTTTGATTACAGAGGAGTTTTAGAAAGAAAAAGAACCAGCTCTTAGAACTGATTCCTTTTACAAGTGAAAAATTAGTTATTTTCAACTTTTTCATCGTATTTTGGTCTTAATGTTGTACCTGAGTTAACAATGGTACGTTTTTGAACAAGAGGAAGGTCTGTACGATTGTAAACTGTGCGCCATTTTTCCCAAACAAGACCTGTTTTTTCTTGGATTTTTACTCTGATATTACGAACATTTCCTTTAAATTGAATCTCAGTGCGGAATCCAGCTGTTCTGTTTTTACCATTGTCTTCCCATTGACGCGTACGAACACTTTCGACTCCATTCTTATCATAAGTTACTTCATCCCAGTAAACATAGTAGCGAGCAATGTAAGCTCCCTTATGATGTAAATTGAGGTAACCATTTTTATATGAAGTCACTTTAGTTTCAATGTAGTCTGTATTGCTTTGAATTGTGGCTACTTGATTATCTTTCAAGAATGCAGTCTTATAAGAAATTGGAACAGCAGGGTTTTGTGTACTGAAAGTAGCTCCTTCTTGAATCAATTTCTTCAAATCTTCTACTGTACCTGTCACAACACGTGCAGCTCCATCAGCATTTCCACCTACGATTGAAACTGTTACAGTTGTATTCTTCAAGACACGTGCCCATTCAGAGTCTGGTTTAATAGGCACTCCTTTGATGACAGCATTGATTGCCGCTTTCAACTCTGTACTCTTGCTTGTTGTTTCAAATTTGACATACATTTGACGTCCGTATGAAACGCTTGACACGTATACAGGAGGTGTTGTTGCATCAATTCCACGTGCTTTCAATTGATCAACCGTTATTCCTGAGGCAAATACATCTGATGGATTTTTTGGAGCATCAAAGTTAGCAGTAAAGTAAACTTGTTTAAAATCAACTACCTCAACTTGTTTTTCACCTTTGTGAACTGCTTCAAAATCAATTTTTAAGTTAACTCCTACTTTTTCAAAGTCACTTCCGAATTTTGCTTTTAATTGATTCATGCTATAAGCAGAAGTTGATTCGTATTGCATGCGTGCTGGAGCAGGATTCTTACCAGCATATTTTTCATGCCAACGATTTAACAGGGTATTTACACCTTCCTGCATACCACTTGCAGTTGGTTTAGCATCTACATAGCTATCTCCGCCAACCATACCTGGCAAGTCAACACTGATTCTACCTTTGCTACGATCTAAACTAATTTGTTGTGGTTTATTTTCTAGGAGGTCTTGATTTGCTTTAAACAAAGCACCTAGGAAGATATCTCCGTTACCATTAATGGCAACATCTGCAGAACCATTAGAAAGGTTTTTCTTCACTTTTTCTACAACCACGAATTCATTTCCTTGTTGTTTTGTGCTTGTATTAGTGTAATTTTCTAACGCTTCTCCTTTTCTAGTCAAAATGTTTAATTTATCATAATTTAAACCAAATAAATAGTTATTTAACTCTGCAGTATAATCTTTTTTAGCTTTATTTTCTGTTTTAACTTTGTTTTCTGTTTTCTTATCTGCTACTACTTTTTCTTCTTTTACAGAACGATATACTTCTACCTCTGCTAAACTAAGAGGAGTTTTAGATTTATTTAATTCAATTTTTACATATCGTGCATTAACTCCTGAGAATTGAACATCAACTTTTGGTTGATTATTTAGGGTATCAACATGTTGACGAGTTACTTCCTTACCATCTTTATCTAACAAAATAACATCAAAATTAGATAAACGATCTCCTACATTACTGTCTCCACGATTGTAAATACGAACAGTTCCCACACCTTCTTCTTTTGCTAGATCAACTTTCCACCAAGCATGATCTTCAAAATTTGTATGAGTAACTGAGTGATGTCTGTAAACATTATCTAGATTACCGTCAACCGCTCTAGAAGCATCTGCATCATAATAAGTCGAACTCTGACTTGCAGACTTATGAGCAGCAATATTTTCACCAGCAACTTCAGCAACGCTTGGTTCTGTTGCTTTTACTACATTTGTTTGAAATACAAGGCCAGAACCTAGCAAAAATGTTGCAATGGCAACACCACATACTCCAACGCTACGTTTACGAATAGAATAACGAAATCCTTTATCTTGTTTATTTTGAGACATAAAAAACTCCTATATATGTTTGTACGAATTATTTCTTGAACGCGCTTTCTTGAAACAATAAGAGTATAACATAAAAATATTATAGATGCAATCGTTTTCTTAAAAAAATATTATTTTTTTATTAACCTAGATTGAATAACTGAACATATGTTAATATTTTTACATTCAAATAAAGAGTGGTCTATACCACTAAAAACAAGAAAACGACCAGGCTTAAGTCCCTATAAGTTGGGAATCAGCACTGTCCGTTTTTGTATATATAGTCAAATTCAACTCTTAAATCTATAGGTTAACAAATTTCTCAATGCAAAGCTTTTCATTGTTTTTTATCATCTCTTAGATTCAAATTCTTTATAAGCTTCCTGAAGATAAGCATCAAAAACTTCTTCATCTGAAATCGTGTCAGAAATGAAGCTTCCGTTGCTGGTTCGTTCTGACAAATTCAAATCTTGTAATCGACTTTCATAGATCGTTCCTTTATTAGATTGGATAAGCAAAGTTTGATCGTTCCCGTCCACTTCCGTACTGAAGAGATCACCAACAAATCCTTGCTCTGCAACTGCTCCTGCCAAGAAGACACGGTGCGGTTTGTTTTTCAACTCACGCAAGACTTGTAATCCTCGTTTGGCACGGCTGGTTGCTGGAATTTCGTCAATAGAAACACGTTTCAAGCTTCCACGTTGGGTCAAGAGGTAGAAGGATGAGGTATTGCAAATAAAGGCAGATTGGAGGACGTCATCTTCTTTCAGATTCATAGCCTTGACACCTGCTGCCTTGGCACCAACAACAGGAACCTCCTCGATATTGAAACGCAGAGCATAACCGTTTCGACTAATCAATAGAACATCATCCAGTTTAATTGGAGCCACTGCTACAATCTGGTCTGTCTCATCTTTTAGTTTAGCATACTTGACTGATTTAGATTTATAGGTCCGCCATGGAGTGAATTCTTTACGTTCTACACGCTTGATTTGACCAAGACGAGTTGTAGCAAAGTAGGTTGTCGCATCATCAAACTGATCCACGATTTCCACATAAAGGATTTCTTCGTTAGTTTCAAAGTTGGTAATGGTTTGGCTCAGATGCTCTCCGATATCCTTCCAGCGAATATCTGCTAATTCATGGATTGGTCTGTAGATGACATTTCCAAGACTTGTGAACATCAAGAGGTGCTGTGTTGTCTTGACAGCTTGTACAAAGATCAAACGGTCATCATCACGCTTGCCAATTTCTTCCAGCGTTGAAGCGGCAAAGGAACGTGGGCTGGTACGCTTGATGTAACCTGCCTTGGTCACGCTGACATAGGTATCTTCCTCAGCGATCAGACTAGCTGTATCAATCTCAATTACTTTTGCTGTGTCTTCTAAAGCACTCAAACGTGGAGTCGCAAATTTCTTCTTGACCTCACGAAGCTCTTTCTTCATGAGATTGTACATGGTCCGTTCATCACCGATAATCGCCGCAAGCATGGCAATCTTTTCACGAAGTTCTGCTTCTTCTTCCTGCAAGACAACTACGTCTGTATTGGTCAAACGGTACAGTTGCAAGGTAACGATGGCCTCAGCCTGCTCTTCTGTAAAATCATAGCTGACTTTGAGGTTTTCCTTGGCGTCAGCCTTATTCTCAGATGCACGGATAAGAGCAATAACCTCGTCCAAGATAGAAATGACGCGAATCAAACCTTCGACGATATGGAGACGTTTCTCAGCCCTTTCCTTGTCAAAGCGTGAACGCGCTAAAATCACTTCACGACGGTGGGCGATGTAGCTAGACAGGATTGGAACAATCCCAACCTGACGAGGCGTGAAATTGTCAATCGCCACCATGTTAAAATTGTAATTTATTTGTAGGTCGGTGTATTTGAAGAGATAATTGAGAACAAGCTCTGTATTGGCATCTTTTTTTAGCTCAATAGCAATACGTAGACCATCACGGTCAGACTCATCACGAACCTCAGCAATCCCAGCTACCTTGTTATTAACACGAACATCATCGATTTTCTTGACTAGATTGGCCTTGTTGATTTCATAAGGAATCTCAGTGATAACGATTTGTTCCTTACCACCTTTTAGCTTTTCAATCTCAGTCTTGGAACGAACAACAACGCGCCCTTTCCCAGTTTCATAGGCCTTCTTGATTTCATCACGGCCTTGGATGATAGCTCCTGTAGGGAAATCTGGCCCAGGCAAGAATTCCATGAGTTTATCCACCTTGGCAGTTGGGTGGTCAATCATGTAAACCGCCGCATCAATGACCTCAGCCAAATTATGGGGAGGAATGTCTGTGGCATATCCAGCCGAAATCCCAGTCGAACCATTGACTAAAAGATTTGGAAAGGCTGCTGGTAAGACTGTCGGCTCTTTTTCGGTGTCATCAAAGTTCCAGG
This sequence comes from Streptococcus oralis subsp. dentisani, assembly GCF_002860905.1. GTDB lineage: Bacteria > Bacillota > Bacilli > Lactobacillales > Streptococcaceae > Streptococcus > Streptococcus oralis_BA. The sequence goes on from NZ_PKIG01000002.1 coordinate 466,249, forward strand.
CAAAAGGAACGGTCTTTTTCTCGATATCCTGAAGAAGATAGCCAGCAATTTCAGACAAACGTGCCTCGGTATAACGCATTGCCGCAGGCGGATCTCCGTCCATAGAACCGTTATTACCGTGCATTTCGACTAGAATCTCACGATTTTTCCAGTCCTGTGACATACGAACCATGGCATCATAGATAGAACTGTCACCGTGTGGGTGAAAATTCCCCATGATATTCCCGACAGACTTGGCCGACTTGCGGTAGCTCTTGTCAAAAGTATTGCCATCCTTATTCATCGAATAAAGAATACGGCGCTGAACCGGCTTCAAGCCATCCCGAATATCTGGCAAAGCCCGGTCTTGAATGATGTACTTGGAGTAGCGACCAAAGCGCTCTCCCATGATGTCCTCAAGGGACATGTTTTGAATGTTAGACATATAGAATACAAAGCCCGTAAAATATCAAGTGAAAATAGAAAATTCTTGAAGTAAGCAAGCTCACCAGAGAATTTATCTTTTTCACGCGTCATTTAGGGCGTGTTCAACTCCTTTCAAAGAATATAGAGTAGGTTTTTACAGAAAAGGTGTTCAGTTAAGATATAAAGGGACGATTTGGCTTGCCAAAAATGTCTGTAGAAAAATAGAAAATCGATGTAGGGCTCGATGAAGTTAAGACGATTTGACTTTTTTTCGAATAAAATTAGTCCCGTGTTCAGTTACTACAAATAACCAAACGACCCTTTCTGTAGTTTAATCTTTTAAATTAAGGTCTTTAGTTAGCGATTAAGAAGTCTCGCCTCAGCATACTCAATCATCTTCTCAGCCACTTCTTTATCGTAGTCAAAGCCCAGCTTTTGAGCAAGTCTTTGAGCTTCTCTATGGAAAAGTTGCATCGTAGCCAATAAAGACTGAGTGATTTTATCTATACTTGAAAAATCAAGCAAATCTGAGAATTCCTTTTCTTTCTCAGTGGGTAAATAGTTAAAAAGATACTTATAATTCTTGCCTATGTCGACTACTCCCCTATTACTTGCAACCTGCCAAGCCAAAATTTTCAAGAATTCTTGTTGACAAATGCCGTAGAGATGGTCAGTCGCGTAGATGACTTGCTTACGACAGATTCCTTTGACCACGTAGGCTGACACCCACCAAAATTCATTGCAGACTTTTTCAAAATCCTTTTCAGTAGCTGGGCTTGTCCAGTAACGCTCTAGATTTTGAGAATAGGGTTCAAATAAATGTTCTGGATCTTCTAAAACAGTGAATCCTGCCTCACTATCCACCCACTCTTGGATATGCTCTTTGGGGCAAAGGGTCAAATCTATCCGATTGCCATCTTCAAAGAGCATGAGATAAAGGCGACGATTACCAAGACTAACTTCTTGCTCGATAATGAGTTTCCCAAACTGATTCAACCAAGAAAGGGCACTTGTCAGATTATCAAAATCATCCACAATATAGACCACATCATAGTCTTGAAATTCATCTTTTGGTGCTTTTGTATCAGTTCGTGAACCAGACATGGCGACAGCCGCGACTTGTAAGGTTTTAGCAGTCTTTAAAATTACATCAAGCATTTCTGTTTCAGTCCTCATGTTAATACCCATTCATTAAAAAGTGACTTAAAACACTGTCGCTTCTTCCAGCGTAAACTTGACATTGTCTTCAATCCACTTACGTCGTGGTTCGACCTTGTCTCCCATGAGGACATTGACACGACGTTCTGCGCGTGCTAGGTCTTCGATCGTGACACGGATAAGAGTACGCGTTTCTGGGTTCATGGTTGTTTCCCAAAGCTGGTCCGCATTCATCTCACCAAGTCCCTTGTAACGCTGTAGGGTAGCGCCTTTACCGAACTGTTTGCGGAGTTCTTCTAGTTCACCGTCCGTCCAAGCATAAGCCACTTCTTCTTTCTTTCCTTTTCCTTTAGACATCTTGTAAAGAGGCGGAAGGGCGATATAAACATGGCCTGCCTCAACTAGCGGACGCATGTAACGGTAGAAAAATGTCAAGAGCAAGGTCTGGATATGGGCACCGTCGGTATCCGCATCTGTCATGATAATGATCTTATCATAGTTGGCATCTTCAATAGAGAAGTCTGCTCCAACACCCGCACCAATGGTATAAATCATGGTATTGATTTCTTCATTTTTGAGGATATCTGCCATCTTGGCCTTGGCTGTATTGATAACCTTACCACGAAGAGGTAGAATAGCCTGGAACTTGCGGTCACGGCCTTGTTTGGCAGAACCACCGGCAGAGTCCCCCTCAACCAGATAGAGTTCATTCTTAGCTGGATTCTTGGACTGGGCTGGGGTCAATTTCCCAGACAGCAAGCCCTTGTCTTTTTTATTTTTCTTACCATTTCGGCTCTCATCACGCGCCTTACGTGCCGCTTCACGAGCGTCACGGGCCTTGATAGCCTTGCGGATGAGGTTAGAAGCCAATTCACCATTTTCCATAAGAAAGAAGGTCAACTTATCCGCCACAATGCCATCCACAACTGGGCGAGCTAGTGGACTTCCTAGTTTGTCCTTGGTCTGTCCTTCAAACTGGAGGTGTTCTTCAGGAACCAAGATAGAAAGAACGGCCGCTAGTCCCTCACGATAGTCTGAACCTTCAAGGTTTTTATCTTTTTCCTTGAGAAGTCCCGTCTTACGCGCATAGTCATTCATGACCTTAGTGATAGCAGACTTGAGTCCTGTCTCATGCGTTCCACCGTCCTTGGTGCGAACATTATTAACAAAGGACAAGATGTTATCTGAAAATCCATCATTGTACTGAAGCGCTACTTCCACTTGAAAACCATTGTCTTCCCCTTCAAAGTACAGAACTGGCGTCAAGGTCTCCTTGTCTTCGTTCAGATAAGAAACAAAGTCTTGTACCCCATTTTCATAGTGAAACTCAACAGACTCATCTGTGCGTTTATCCGTTAGAGACAAGGTCACATTTTTCAAGAGAAAGGCTGATTCATTAAGACGCTCTGAGATGGTATTGTACTTGAAGTCTGTCGTAGAAAAGATAGTCGCATCCGGCATGAAGGTGACTTTGGTACCTGTCTTAGACTTGGGTGCTGTACCGATTTTCTTTAAGGTCGTAACAGGTTTTCCACCATTTTCAAAACGTTGCTTGTAGATTGCACCATCACGGGTAATTTCAACTTCCAGCCAACTTGAAAGAGCGTTAACAACGGAAGAACCCACCCCGTGAAGACCACCAGATGTCTTGTAGCCACCCTGACCGAATTTCCCTCCGGCGTGAAGAATGGTAAAGATAACCTCAACAGTTGGAATTCCCATCGCGTGCATACCCGTCGGCATTCCACGTCCGTGGTCTTGAACCGTTAAACTTCCGTCTTTATTAATGGTCACATCAATACGATCGCCAAACCCAGACAGGGCTTCATCGACTGCATTATCGACGATTTCCCAGACGAGGTGGTGGAGACCAGCACCATCGGTCGATCCGATATACATCCCTGGACGTTTTCGGACCGCATCCAACCCTTCTAGCACCTGAATGGCATCATCATTATAATTGTTAATATTGATTTCCTTTTTTGACACAAGGAACCTCCTATTCGTTCATCTTTACTATTCTACAGGTTTTCCAAGGATTTTGCAAAATTTTTCTTTCTCCGGTGCGACAATTTCAGAAGAGATTCTCTGCCTTTCTTTTCCATTTCATGATATAATAGGAGTATGATTACAATAGTTTTATTAATCCTAGCCTATCTGCTGGGTTCAATTCCGTCTGGTCTCTGGATTGGACAAATTTTCTTTCAGACAAATCTGCGAGAGCATGGTTCTGGTAACACAGGAACAACCAATACCTTCCGCATTTTAGGCAAGAAAGCAGGTATGGCGACCTTTGTGATTGACTTTTTCAAAGGAACCCTAGCAACACTGCTTCCGATTATGTTTCATCTTCAAGGTGTTTCGCCTCTTATCTTTGGACTTTTGGCTGTCATTGGACATACCTTCCCTATCTTTGCAGGATTTAAGGGTGGTAAGGCTGTCGCAACCAGTGCGGGAGTGATTTTCGGATTTGCGCCTGTCTTCTGCCTCTACCTTGCAGTTGTTTTCTTTGGAACCCTCTATCTTGGTAGTATGATTTCGCTATCTAGTGTCACAGCATCTATCGCGGCTGTCATCGGAGTTCTACTCTTTCCACTTTTTGGTTTTATCCTGAGCAATTATGACCCTCTCTTCATCGCTATTATCTTAGCACTGGCTAGTTTGATTATCATTCGGCATAAGGATAATATCACACGTATCCAGAATAAGACTGAAAATCTTGTTCCTTGGGGATTGAACCTAACCAACCAACATCCTAAAAAATAAACGCCAGTTTGAACAGAACTGACGTTTTTTTGTATGCTTATTTTGATTTGATATAGTTGATACCATCTGCTTTTGGTGCGACTGCTTTTCCAAAGAAGGCTGCCAAGACAAGAATTGTCAAGACATAAGGTGCGATTTGAAGATAAACCGTAGGCACTCCTTGTAGGAACGGCAATTGAGATCCGATAACAGCCAAACTTTGTGAAAGTCCAAAGAAGAGACTAGATAACATAGCTCCGATTGGATTCCATTTCCCAAAGATCATCGCAGCAAGGGCGATAAATCCAGGTCCAACAATAGTTGTCACTGAGAAGTTAACTGAGATGGATTGAGCATAAATCGCTCCGCCAATTCCACCTAGGAAACCTGAAATAATAACCCCTAAATATCTCATCTTGTAGACATTGATTCCCAAGGTATCCGCTGCTTGAGGGTGTTCACCGACAGAGCGGAGACGAAGACCAAAACGGGTCTTGAAGAGGATAAACCAAGCAAGGAAAGAGAAGGCAATGGCCAGATAACCGAGTAAACTAGTTGACTTGAAGAAGATATCACCGATAACTGGAATATTGGCCAAGACTGGGAAATCAAAGCGTCCAAAAGTCTGACTTAAGTTATCTGTTTGTCCTTTATTATAAAGCACTTTCACCAAGAAAACAGCCAAGGCTGGCGCCATCAAGTTCAATACCGTACCGCTGACAACATGGTCTGCACGGAAATGAACCGTTGCTGCTGCGTGGATAATAGAGAAGAGACCACCAACCAATCCTGCTACAAGCAAGGATAACCAAGGAGTTGCTGCTCCAAATTGTTCTGCAAATTCAAGGTTAAAGACTACTCCAGAAAAGGCACCCATAACCATAATTCCTTCAAGGCCGACGTTTACCACACCACCACGTTCAGAGAAAACACCACCGATACTTGTAAAGATGAGGGGTGCTGAGTAAATCAGCATAGAAGACACCAAGAGGGTGAGCAAGGTTGTAATAGACATCTTTACTTACCTCCTTTAACTTGTTTTTTCGGTTTGACAAAGCGTTCGATAAGGTAATGAACACTGACAAAGAAGATAATAGACGCTGTTACAATGCTGACAAGCTCAGACGGTACCTGCGCCGCATTCATACCAGGGGCTCCAACTTGGAGAACACCAAATAGGAAGGCTGCAAAGAGAATACCAATTGGTGAGTTTGCCGCAAGCAGACTAACCGCCATCCCGTTAAACCCGACAGCTAATGACGCCCCCTGAACATAAACGTTCTGGAAGGTTCCAAGTCCTTCAACAGCTCCACCAAGACCTGCCAAGGCACCTGAAATAATCATTGATAGGATAATCGTTCTTTTTGCAGAAATACCAGCATATTCTGAAGCATGTGGATTAAGACCAACCGCACGGATTTCAAAACCAAGGGTTGTTTTCTTGAGCATGAACCAAATGACTGCAACGGCAATGATGGCAAAGAAAATACCAATATTCATCCGCGAATTACCAGTCAACTCAGCCAACCAAGGTGTCTGGTAAGTTGCATTAGCTCCGACACGAATCGTCGAATCTGTACTTTGCATGAAGTCTTTAGGGAAGGCATGGATAAAGGCATTTCCTACATACAAGACAATGTAGTTCATCATGATGGTTACGATAACCTCTGACGTCCCTAGATAGGCTCTAAGAATACCTGGAATCGCGCCGACAATCCCACCAGCAATCAGGGCAATCACGATGGTTGCTAGAATCATCAAGGGACGTGGCATATCTGGATGCGATAAGGCAAACCAACCACTGAGAATCCAACCAGCCAAAGCCTGACCAGGAAGTCCGACGTTAAAGAAACCAGCGCGACTGGCAACGGCAAAACCAAGACCAATCAAGACCAGAGGCCCCATAGCACGGAAGATTTCTCCAATTCCACGCAGGCTACCAAAGGCTGTATAGAACAATTCTTCGTAGCCCCAAATAGCATCATAACCGAAAATCCACATGACAATGGCTCCGAGTAAAATTCCTAGGAATACAGAAATCAAGGGAACCGAAATTTGTTGTAATTTTTTAGACATCACTCTTCTCCTTTCCCAAGTTTCCACCAGCCATCAAGACACCAAGTTCTTGTTTATTGGTTGTTTCTGGTGATACAATACCTTGAATCTTACCATCGTGGATAACGGCGATACGGTCTGAGACGTTTAAAATCTCATCCAATTCAAAGCTGACAACAAGGACAGCCTTGCCATTATCACGCTCTTCAATCAAGCGCTTGTGGATATATTCAATGGCACCGACATCCAAACCACGAGTTGGCTGGCTGACGATAAGGAGATCAGGATCTCGATCAATTTCACGAGCAATAATTGCTTTTTGTTGATTTCCTCCTGAGAGTGCAACTGCAGGCACAAATTCACTGGCAGCACGAACATCAAATTCTTCCATTAGTTTTTTAGCATAAGAAGTGATATTTGAATAGTTCAAAATTCCATTTTTACTATGTGGTTCTTTATAGTAGGTTTGAAGGGCAATATTTTCAGAGATCATCATTTCCAAAATCAAACCATCACGATGACGGTCTTCTGGAACGTGCCCAACACTCAACTCTGTAATCTGACGTGGGTGCAAGCCTACAATTGAATCTCCTTTTAACTCAATGCTACCAGATTCAACCTTGCGAAGACCTGTAATGGCTTGAATCAGTTCAGACTGACCATTTCCATCAATCCCCGCAATCCCAACAATCTCTCCAGCACGAACATCCAAGGATAGATTTTTAACAGCTGGAACACCGCGGTTTTCATTGACCACCAAGTCTTTAATAGACAAGACCACTTCTTTTGGTTGAGAAGCTTGTTTCTCTGTTTTAAAGGAAACAGAACGTCCCACCATCATTTCTGCCAAATCAGCATTGGTAGCCCCTGCGATTTTGACGGTTTCAATTGATTTCCCACGACGGATAACTGTAACGCGGTCAGAAACTGCACGAATCTCGTCCAACTTGTGAGTAATCAAGATAATTGATTTCCCTTCTTTGACAAGATTTTTCATAATAGCCATCAACTCATCAATTTCTGATGGAGTCAAAACAGCCGTTGGTTCGTCAAAGATAAGGATATCAGCCCCCCGATAAAGGGTTTTTAAAATTTCTACACGTTGTTGGGCTCCAACTGAGATATCTGCTACCTTGGCAGAAGGGTCAACAGCTAAGCCATAACGTTCAGAAAGAGCCTTGATTTCTTTGCTAGCTCCAGCGATATCTAGCACACCATTTTTAGTCAATTCACTACCTAAAATGATGTTTTCAGCCACTGTGAAGGCTTCTACCAGCATAAAGTGCTGGTGAACCATTCCGATTCCCAAGCTAGCTGCTTTAGATGGTGAGTCGAGGTTGACAACTTGACCGTTGACCACAATTTCACCACTGGTTGGTTCAAGAAGCCCTGCTAACATGTTCATGAGCGTGGACTTTCCAGCCCCATTTTCTCCTAAAAGTGCATGAATTTCACCTTTTCGTAGGTGCAGGTTAATTTTGTCGTTGGCAACAAATTCACCAAACACCTTGGTAATATCACGCATCTCAATGACATTTTCGTGTGCCATGTGCTCTTCCTTTCAGAGTCTTATTTTATTTCAATAAAACTTGCTAGTTTGTCTAGTAGCAAGCTTTACTGAGACAAAATGACTTTGTCTCAACTCTTAAAAAGCGACCGATGGCCGCTTCCTAAGAAATAACTTCCATCCATTATTTTGCAGGAACTTTTACGCTTCCATCAAGGATTTTAGCTTTAGCATCTTCGACAGCTTTTTTACCTTCTTCTGAAAGGTTTGTTGTTACCAAGTCAACCCCTTTATCTTTCAATGAGTAAACGATCACTTGACCGCCAGGGAATTCACCTTTTTCTGCCTTGTTAGAAATATCTTTTACAGTTGTACCAACTTGTTTCAAAGTAGATACAAGAACGAAGTTTGATTCTTTACCATCTTTAGAAGTGTATTTACCTTCTGCTTCTTGGTCACGGTCAACACCGATAACCCAAACTTTTTCATTTTCAGGACGGCTTTCGTTGAGTGATTTTGCTTCTGCAAAGACACCAGCACCTGTACCACCAGCTACTTGGTAAACAATATCTGCACCGGCTGCGTATTGTGCGGCTGCAATTGTTTTACCTTTAGCAGCATCACCAAATGAACCAGCATAGTCAACTTGGACTTTGATAGATGGGTCTACTGACGCAACACCAGCCTTGAATCCTGCTTCAAAACGAGAGATAACTTCTGACTCCTGCCCACCTACAAAACCAACTTGTTTTGTTTTAGTTGTTTTAGCTGCTGCAACACCTGCGAGGTAACCTGACTCATTATCAGCAAATGTTACACTAGCAACATTCTTTTTATCTTTAATCACATCATCAATCAAAACATAGTTCAAATCAGTGTGCTCTTCTGCTGCATCTTTAACTGCATTGTGAAGGGCAAAACCAACACCGAAGATTAGGTTGTAACTTCCAGCCGCTTGTTGCAAGTTGTTAGCATAGTCAGCTTCACTTGTTGATTGGAAGTAAGTAAAACCTTTATCTTTTGAAAGATTGTGTTCTTTACCCCAAGCCTGCAAACCTTCCCAAGCTGATTGGTTGAATGATTTATCATCAACACCACCAGTATCAGTGACGATTGCTGCTTTTGTCTTCACATCAGAAGATGAAGCTGCGTTACGAGAAGAGCGGTTACCACATGCAGCAAGTCCAACTGCTGCCACTGCAACTAGACCAAGGCCTAGCCATTGTTTCTTGTTCATTACTGAACCTCCTAAATAAGATGTGCAACGATGTTGCAAGTATGGATTGATTGGTCACAAAGACCGTGCCGCTCAGAGAGCGACTCAGACTAATTTAAGTCTGTAAAAGAGTATGGAAGTAACTCCCCGACCGTCATCTCGACCGTCGATTTATCTTTTGCGACTAAGGTCACTTTTAGATCTTGTTCAAAAAATTCGACCATTACTTGGCGACAAGCACCACATGGTGAGATTGGTTTTTCAGTCTGTCCATAGACAATCAATTCTGAAAATTCTCTTTGGCCTTCGGAAACTGCTTTAAAAATGGCTGTACGCTCTCCACAGTTTGTCAAAGGATAGCTAGCATTTTCGATATTCACTCCCGTGTAAACACTTCCGTCTTTTGCCACTAAAACTGCTCCGATAGGAAAGTGAGAATAGGGGACATAGGCATGTTTACTGGTTTCAATTGCCAGTTCAATCAACTCAGTAGTCGCCATCTGCCAATTCTCCTTTTAAAATGGCTACTCCAGCTGACGTTCCGATACGTGTCGCACCTGCTTCCACAAAGGCAAGAGCATCTGCATAAGAACGAGCTCCACCAGCAGCCTTGACACCCATTTCTGGTCCAACCGTTTCACGCATTAATCTAACATCTGCTACCGTCGCACCACCAGTTGAAAAGCCAGTAGATGTTTTGACAAAGTCAGCTCCTGCTTTTTGGGCCAATTGGCAAGCCAAAACTTTTTCTTGGTCAGTCAGAAGGCATGCTTCAATAATGACTTTTACTAACTTATCACCACTTGCTTCTACAACAGCACGGATGTCCGATTCAACCAAATCAAGATTACCTGATTTGAGAGCTCCAACATTGATCACCATATCAATCTCATCTGCTCCATTTTGGATAGCTTCTTTGGTTTCAAATGCTTTCACGGCTGAAGTTGTTGCTCCCAAGGGGAAACCAACTACTGTGCAGACCTTGACATCAGATCCTTCAAGCCCTTTTTTAGCATGTTCAACCCAGGTCGGATTAACGCAAACACTGGCAAAATCATACTCCCTAGCCTCAGACAACAAACAATCAATTTGATTTTCTGTCGCATCTTGTTTTAAAAGCGTATGATCGATATATTTATTTAATTTCATATTCGGATTCTCCTGCGGTTTATGAGATAATTTCTATAATTTCTCGTAAACTTTGCACCCTATCATTTATTTTAACATATTTTTGAAAATCTGTAACTAGCTGAGGAGAAATTTTTCCATTTGTGTATACTTTTGCAACAATTTCTCCCTTTTGAACGGAATCTCCAACTTTCTTTTCAAAAACAATTCCTGTTTCATAGTCCAAGGCATCAGACTTAACTGCACGGCCTGCCCCCAGTCTCATAGCATAAAGCCCAAATTCCATAGCTGGAAGAGCTGAAATGACACCCGTTTCCTGAGCAGGGATTTCCACCACATGGGCTACATTTACAGGACGATAGAGGTCTTCCAAGTCTCCACCTTGGGCTTGGACCATTTCCTCAAACTTGGCCAGCGCCTTGCCATTCTCAAGATGTTGGCGAACTTCTTCAACTGTCTTGTTAACATTTTCCAGGTCAAGCATAATTTGAGCCAATTCGCAGATGAAGTGGGTAATATCCTGACGTCCTTGACCTTGTAAAATCTCCAATGCTTCAAGAATTTCTAGACGATTTCCAATCGCTCGTCCCAAGGGCTGACTCATATCCGTAATCACTGCTACCGTCTTTCGACCAACTGCCTTACCAAGTTCCACCATGGTTTGAGCCAACTCACGCGCCTCATCAACCGTTTTCATGAAGGCACCCTCACCGACAGTCACGTCTAGCAAAATAGCATCCGCTCCTGCCGCAATTTTCTTGCTCATCACCGAACTCGCAATCAAAGGAATCGTGTCGACAGTTGCGGTCACATCACGGAGGGCGTAGAGAAGCTTGTCTGCTTTAACCAGTTGGTCTGATTGCCCAATGACAGATACTCCAATGTCCTGCACCTGATGAATAAAATCCTCTTGACTACGTTCTACTTGATAGCCCTTGATAGACTCCAATTTATCAATTGTACCGCCAGTATGGCCGAGACCACGACCACTCATTTTGGCTACAGGCACACCAAAGCTAGCCACAAGAGGAGCCAAAATCAAGGTCACCTTATCACCAACTCCACCAGTAGAATGCTTGTCAACCTTAACCCCATCGATAGCAGACAAGTCAAACTCTTGACCAGTCTTAACCATCTTCATAGTCAAATCTGAGATTTCTCGTGTCGTCATTCCTTTGAAATAAACAGCCATAGCAAAGGCAGACATCTGATAATCAGGAACAGTTCCTGACACATAGCCTTCAACTAGCCATTCAATTTCACTCGAAGTCAGTTCTTGACCATCTCGTTTCTTTTGGATTAAATCAACTGCTCTCATTCTTTCACACTTCTAAGGATATAGTATCCCTTGTCTTTTTTGACGACTTCACAATTTCCAAACACATCTTCCATCTTGGACTTGGCACTTGGAGCCCCTTGTTTTTTCTGGATAACGATTGTCAAATCTCCACCAGTTTCCAAGAAATCTTTACTTTTCTCAATGATTTCATGAACCACTTGCTTGCCCGCACGGATAGGAGGATTGGAAATGACATGGTCAAATTTCCCTTCAACTTGTTCATAGATGTTAGACTGGAAAATCGTCGCTTCTACTTTATTTCGTTCAGCATTTTGTCGTGCCAAATCTAAGGCACGATTATTAATATCGACCATGGTCGCCTGAACTCCATAAGCCTTAGCTAAAGACAAGCCCAAAGGTCCGTAACCACAGCCTACATCCAGGACAGTTTCTCCTTGGTTGACCTCAAGACACTTGAGCAAGAGTTGACTTCCAAAGTCAATCATTTTCTTGCTAAAAACACCCGCATCCGTCAAAAAGGTCATTTTTTCTCCCAACAAGTCCACTCTTAACTCATGAATGTCGTGAGCAGCGTCAGGATTTTCTGCATAATACATTTTACTCATGAAACTATTTTACCATAATTTGACTTAAATTGTAAATCGTTTACAAATTGATAAAAAAACGAAAAAGACTGAAGAAAGCTAGTAAGTAAAACATTTTCTTCAATCTCTTTCAACACTTATAAATAATAAGCCATTTAGAACTAGAAATATCATAATCAGGATAAAACAACAAATTTATCATCTATAATTAGGCTCATTTTTATGACTATTGCTTAACCTTCAAATACTTTATTATCAACAAAATTCCCAACAGGATGTTTAGATAAAAGCCCAACTGATACGTTTTTGTCAGGAATTCCAAACTTGTCCAAAGTCGTATCAAATCTTCTAGTGACATGCGGAAGAAATAACCCTCTGTAGCAATCCATAGAACTAAGAAGACATAACTACCAGCAGCAAGCCATTTCGTCCACCGTTTTTTTAGTAGGCAAGCAATCAAGAGCGAACAGATAAAGATAGCTGTTACAATAGCATGTTCCATCAAAAAAGTAAAACCGTAATAGATTTCCACAAAGCGTCTACCATTATCTGCATTGGCTCCTTTTATAAAAGGTAGTGCAAAACTTAAAATAAAACAAAGTTCCAATATATAACTTTTTAAGATTTTCATAGTACACCTCCTATAAGTTGTAACCCTCAAAGCCCCCTTTATTAGCTTATAAATCAGTAGAAGCTATCTCCTACTTCATCAATAAATTGTTCATCCTCTATCTACTTATAGTATATACTATTGATTTAACACATTCAAGAAACCGCTTTATTTTTTTAGCTTTTTATGGTATGATAAACAAAATATCTAGGGGAAAACAAATGACCAACGAATTTTTACATTTTGAAAAAATCAGCCGCCAGACTTGGCAATCGTTACATCGAAAGACAACACCTCCTTTGACAGAAGAGGAATTAGAATCCATCAAGAGTTTTAATGACCAGATTAGTTTACAGGATGTTACTGATGTCTATCTTCCCCTAGCCCATCTCATCCAGATTTACAAACGTACCAAGGATGATTTGGCCTTTTCAAAAGGAATTTTCCTTCAACGTGAAAGCAAATCCCAGCCTTTTATCATTGGGGTTTCTGGGAGTGTTGCCGTTGGAAAATCAACAACCAGTCGCCTACTTCAAATCCTACTGTCCCGTACACTTACAGATGCTACGGTTGAGTTGGTAACAACTGACGGCTTTCTCTATCCCAACCAGACCTTGATTGAACAAGGGATTTTAAATCGCAAGGGATTTCCTGAAAGCTATGATATGGAAGCTCTTCTCAACTTCCTGGACCACATCAAAAATGGACAAGATGTAGATATTCCTGTCTATTCTCATGAAGTCTACGACATCGTACCTGAGGAAAAGCAAAGCGTCAAAGCTGCTGATTTTGTCATTGTTGAAGGAATAAATGTCTTTCAAAATCCACAAAACGAGCGTCTCTACATTACTGACTTCTTTGACTTTTCCATCTATGTTGATGCTGCAGTCGATGACATCGAGAGTTGGTATCTCGACCGTTTCTTGAAAATGCTGAGCCTAGCCCAAAACGACCCTGATAGCTATTACTATCGCTTTACTCAAATGCCGATTGGGGAAGTGGAATCTTTTGCCCATCAAGTCTGGACCAGTATCAATCTCACAAATCTACAAAATTATATTGAACCAACCAGAAATCGTGCGGAAGTGATTCTTCATAAAACAAAGAACCATGAAATCGATGAAATTTACTTAAAAAAATAATTTTCCCTTGTCAAAACGTAAGTTTTCAGATATAATGGTATAGTTAGTAAATATGGAGGTAAGAACATTGGCAAACATTAAATCAGCTATCAAACGCGCTGAATTGAACGTTAAACAAAACGAAAAGAACTCAGCTCAAAAATCAGCTATGCGTACTGCTATCAAAGCTTTCGAAGCAAACCCATCTGAAGAACTTTTCCGTGCTGCTAGCTCAGCTATCGATAAAGCAGAAACTAAAGGTTTGATTCACAAAAACAAAGCAAGCCGCGATAAAGCTCGTCTTTCAGCTAAACTTGCTAAATAAGAAACAGTCCATAGAGGCTGTTTTTTTGTCTCCAAATAGGAAAAGGTAGAAAATGAAAATCGCAATTATCGGATATTCTGGTGCTGGTAAGTCAACTCTAGCTGAAAAGTTGTCTCACTACTACTCCATCCCAAAACTTCACATGGACACACTCCAATTTCAACCCGGTTGGCAAGACAGTAACCAAGAATGGATGTTGACCGAGATGAAAAACTTTCTCACCAATCATAAAGCATGGGTCATCGATGGCAACTATTCTTGGTGTTTCTATGAGGAAAGAATGCAGGAAGCTGACCAAATCATCTTTCTCAATTTTTCCCCATTGACCTGTCTCTTTCGAGCCTTTAAACGTTATCTCACATACCGAGGCAAGGTCAGAGAAAGTATGGCAGCTGGTTGTCAAGAACAGTTTAATTGGGAGTTTATTCGATGGATTCTCTGGGATGGGCGGAGCAAATCCGCTAAGGAACGCTACAAGTGGATTCAAAAAAACTATCCATATAAAGTGGTCATCCTCAGATCACAAAAAGAGATAGACCAATTTCTAGATAAGAAAAGGAAGTCCTCCAATTCATAAAGAAGGGCTTCCTTTTTTGGCTATAATTATTCTGCAATCAAGGTTTCTAATCCAACCTTCATCATATCGGTGAAGGTATTTTGGCGTTCTTCTGCAGTTGTATCTTCATCTGGATTGACCAAACTATCAGAAATAGTCATGATGGCAAGCGCGTCAACATGGTGTTGGGCTGCCAGATAGTAGAGAGCTGCTGCTTCCATTTCCACAGCCTTGACTCCCCATTTACCAAGCTCAATGTTCTTTTCAAAGTAGTTTGAGTAAAAGACATCAGATGACAAAACGTTCCCAACATGAGTTGTCATACCGAGATTTTTGGCAATATGATAAGCCTTATCCAACAAATCAAAGCTAGCGATTTGTGGGAAATCGTACTGTGGCCAGTCATTTCGGACAATGTTTGAGTTAGTTGCAGCTGCCTGCGCCAAAACCAATTCACGAACGTGAACATCTTCATTCAATGAACCTGCTGTTCCCACACGGATCAATTTTTTCACACCGTAGTCAACAATCAACTCACGCGCATAAATCGAAATAGATGGCATCCCCATCCCAGTTCCCATAACAGATACACGGTGGCCCTTGTAAGTACCAGTGTAACCAAACATGTTACGCACTTCGTTAAAACAAACAGCATCTTCAAGGAAATTCTCCGCAATAAATTTAGCACGAAGAGGATCCCCAGGAAGAAGAATTTTATCAGCAATTTCACCCTGCTGAGCAGCAATATGGATAGACATAATATAAGATACCAAACCCGTCAAAAAGCAAAGGGAAAATAGGAGTTGGGTGCAGTGAGCTATGCTCGCAAGACCAATTATCTTTTTCCCACTGCTTTTAGGGTGGGTTCAATTCCTTTCTTTATTAATTTTGATGATATTGAGAAGATTAGACCGGCTTCAATTCAAACCCGAACTCCCCTTCTCTTCTGAGTTTTTAGAAAAGTTTTCCGCTCGTGTTCAAATCAAAACACACGCTCTACCTTTCTTTATTTTATATTGAGAAAGATACCAAACCCGTCAAAAAGCAAAGGGAAAATGGGAGTTGGGTGCAGTAAGCGATGCTCGCTAGACCAACTATCTTTTTCCCACTGTTTTTAGGGTGGGTTCAATTCCTTTCTTTCTTAATTTTGATGATATTGAGAAGATTAGACCGGCTTCAATTCAAACCCGAACTCCCCTTCTCTTCTGAGTTTTTAGAAAAGTTTTCCGCTCGTGTTCAAATCAGAACACCTCGCTCTATCTTTCTTTTTTTTTATTTTTATATTTCATAGCTAGGAAAAATCGTATTCAATCAAGATTCCAATAGGCCTACTTTATTTTTATTTAAAACAGTTATAAATAAATTGAGAGTTTTTTTAATCTTTTAAATCAAATCATTGACTAGAAGAAATGGGTATTTCCTACCTAATTACTTTATTCTTTGACTTCTGACACAGTATGCTAGTCCAAGGAAAGCGGTCTAACATTTTTGCAAATTCATAGGATAAAACAGCTGTTACTAAGAGATACGGAAGAGAATCTAAACCTAGCCCAGTGAAACCTATTACTAATCCGGTTGCAGACCAGGGAGCCCTCAAGGTCACAGACAAAAAGCAAACAGATCCCATAAGCAAAATGCTTGGCTGGCTATCCCCACCTAGAATCATTCCAAAGAGAGCAGCTCCAGCCATCCCCAAGGCGAAAGATGGCGTAAGTGTACCACCATAGGCCCCTGCCCACAGAGTAATAAGAACGACCAGTGCTTTTAGGATAAACAAGAGGAATACTGTTTTGCCATTGCTACCATTCAATACTTCCTGAGCCATCATACGTCCATTTCCAAGTAGATGTGGAAAATAACTTGCCAACCCAGCAAGAAAAAGAAAAGCTGTAGGCAATGTGAGAAGTATTCGTTTATCTTTTATTCTGTTTGAAGACACTTCTTTACTCAAGCGACCAAAAAGCCAAGCTAGTGGGGTTAAGAAAAGAAGTAATAAGGGAATAATCCATATTTCCTTTAATGACCATGTAATGGCTGGAATATGGTAGAGAGCCTGATCTGAAATAACCCAGCCTGCTGTATAGGTTGACACATAGGTAGTCAAACCGACTAAGACAACTCGTTTAATAGATAGAGCAATTCCTAGAGTTTCAAAAACAAAGAAGACACTTGTTAATGGAACCTGATAGACAGCTGCTAAACCAGCACCAGCACCACAAGCAAGGAGAAAGATTTGATCCTTCTTAGAGAGAAAACATATTTTTCCAATTGGCCCTGCAAATAGAGTTCCAATCTCTCGTGGCGCAGCTTCTTTGCCAATAGGCGCTCCCCCGCCAACTGCAATAATCTGCCAAATTGAATGAAATAGCTGTCTTAAAAAATGAAGCTTGTATCGTGAAGTCTCATCCTTCATCTGCGCTTTAATG
Organism: Streptococcus oralis subsp. dentisani; assembly: GCF_002860905.1. Lineage (GTDB taxonomy): Bacteria > Bacillota > Bacilli > Lactobacillales > Streptococcaceae > Streptococcus > Streptococcus oralis_BA. The sequence goes on from NZ_PKIG01000002.1 coordinate 483,385, forward strand.
GAAAAAATCTGTGATTTTTTTTGCAAGAAATACCAGACCAAGGATGAGCTGACACCCACGATTATTAAACTTAATCCTATCCGCGATGAGGAAACTCCATCTGTCAAGAATACAGTTTGATGCTCTGATTGACCAAAAGCTATCCCCTCTATTATCTTTAAAAGATAATGTAGAAAAATACCAGATAAACCTGAAACTATTCCTTGCAAAATGACTGCTAGGAATAATTTAAGATTATAAGGGATTTTCTGAAAAATACTCCTCAATTCTTTTAACATAGTAATAATTCAGCAAAAACGGCTTTAAGTAAGCCTTTAACACACTCAGTCACTTCTATAACCTCTTCGTGGTTAAGCTCTTCTTTGAAACCAGTAGTATAGTTAGTAATACATAAAATTCCTAGAAGTTTCAAACCTGAGTAGGCTACAACAATAACTTCAGGAGCAGTTGACATTCCGACCACATCTGTTCCAAGCATCTTATAGGTACGAATTTCTACTCGTGTTCAAATTAGAACACGCGCTCTACCTTTCTGTTTATACTCTTTGAAAATCTTTTCAAACCACGTCAACGTCGCCTTGCCGTAGGTATGGTTACTGACTTCGTCAGTTCTATCCACAACCTCAAAACAGTGTTTTGAGCTGACTTCGTCAGTTATATCTACAACCTCAAAGCAGTGCTTTGAGCAGCCTGCGGCTAGTTTCCTAGTTTGCTCTTTGATTTTCATTGAGTATTCATTTTGTTCTTTCACAGAGAGCTACCTGAGTTCTATTCAAGCTCAGGTAGTACTTTCTTATAAACTAGACAAACTAACTGTCATTGTACCATCAGATTACAAGACATCATCGTCACTCACCTTGGAATTCAACGTTGTTCCCCAATGAGTGATTTTTCGATGTGGTTGGGCGAGAAGAGGTCTGTTGTCATAGATTGTTTGCCATCTATTCCAGATAAGACCTGTTCTCTTTTCGATCTTAATTCGAAGATTTCTCATATTTTCTTTAATTGGAAGGTTGAGTACAAAACCTGCAGTCTGGTTACGTCCATTTCCTTCCCAAGAATGACTGCGAACAACTGAATGACCATTTTTATCTACTGTAACTTCTTCCCAAGTTATAGAATAGCGTGCAATGTAAGCTCCACTATGCTGAATAGTTAGGGTTTTATCTTTTACAGGAGTGTAATTTAACACTTGTACTTGCTTAGAAGTTGGTGTTGTCACAGCATTCTTAGCTATAAATCGAAATACTTCTACTTCAGCAAGACTGAGAGCTTGATTTTTCTGACGTAGTTGAATGCGAATACGGCGACCCAACTTGCCATCCAACTGAAGATCTAGACGATTTCCTTCTAAACGAGAAACATACTTTCTAGTAACTTCTGTCCCTTTTTCATCATATAAAATCACATCAAAATCTGCCAAACGTTTGGAAAGCTCGCCATCTCCACGATTATAAAGACGGACAAGTCCTACCTGTTCTGTACGACCTAAATCAACTTCCCACCAAGGCTGATTTTCAAATTTTGTATGAGTAATTGATTGCTGGCTGTAGTTACTATTGGTATTTCCATCTAGAGCACGACTAGCATCTCCTCCAAACTCGGTAGAGCTTTGGCGTGCTTGCTTTTTCCATGCGATATTCTCAGCACGCAAGACTTGAACTTCTGCAAGACTGAGAGCATTGTAACCATCTAACTCAATACGGACAAAACGAGCTTTTTTATAGTCAATTGCAATTTGTGCAGAGATATCTTTCAGAGATGCAATGCGCTTTCTTTCAATTTCTTTCCCAGAACTATCTAAAAGAATCACATTAAAATTGGTAAGCCTATCCTGAGCAGTATCTGTTCGATTATAAATATTGATTTGACGAATCGTTTCTTCCTTGTCTAAATCGACTTGCCACCAAGGCTTAGATTGAAACTCTGTATGCGTTACAGAATGATGAGCATAATTCCCATCAACTTTTCCATCTACAGCCCTTCTAGCGTCACCTCCAAAAGCTGTCGAACTTTGGGTAACCCGTTTCCCTAGAGCTATATTTTCAAGAGGTTCAGCGCTCGGTTGACTAGATGACAGAGGGACTTGTTGTTTCTTAAAGAAAGAAATTTTTTCCAGTTTTGGATCACGGTAACCCTGCTTATCCAATGTTGTTCGTTTTCCAATATTAAAGTTTGGAATATCATTCATACGGCTTTCAAAATAGCCACGCGAACGGTGTTTAACATTGGCACTTCCTGTAGATGTCACCTCATCACTATCATTTTGTAGCACAGATGTAACCACATTGTCGTTATCCACTACATAATGTTTAATTTTTCCATTTACAGCAAGCTTCCGACTTTCTAGTCCTACATCCCAGAAACCATTTTTGGCATTCCAGATTGTTCTTGAAGTAATGACCTTAGGTGCATTAAATGTTGTCACTTTTTTCAAAACATTATTATAAAAAGTAGGATATTTCTGATAAGCTTCAACTGCTGCTATTTGAGCTAGATAGCCTCCTAAAGAATGGCCTGTCATATACAGATTGGTAATGCTGGAATCCTGCGCCAATTCTTTTACAACATTACGGATATCATCCGCTTGTGCAGGTTTATTTCCTCCTAGCAAGGTCAAGTCCGTTCTCAAATCTTTGGCATCATTCAGTCTTGTCCCACGTATAGCCAACATTTGAACAGTATTGTCTTTTAAATAAGGAAAATCACTCTTAGTTTCAAATAGATAAGCATCCAAACCACTAGCTGTATGGTAAGCTTTTTTCATCTTCCAAAACGGGGCTAACTCATTGTGCATCATCTTATATTCTTGACGATTCAAGTAGAGACTCGGAAATGGATTTTTATGATCTAGAATTTTTTCGATATAGTCATCATCACGATAGGATAACTCCATAAAGAGAAGAGCATCTCGATCTGTAACATACCATTGTTTCTTATTATCATCTTCCCCATCTGCTAATCCGTCTCCATCACTGTCTGCCAGTAATGGATGACTGTTATATCCTAAATAGTCCTTACCATCTTTACGATAAACATAAAGCTCATCCTTATTTTTGATACCATCCTGATCGTCATCACCTTCTAAATCAAGGACTTTTTCACCATAAAGAGAATTGTCAAGTAAATCATTTTCGGAGTGCAGTTCTCCTTTTGAAATTTTCAAAAGATCTTCTGCTGTCACAGGACGAGAAGTTGTAGACTCATCCTTTACATTTTCCTCTCTATTCACTTCTGCAGGAACTAGAGCAGGCTCTGTTTTATGGGATTCCAGCTTTTCTTCTTCCTTCTGATTTTTAAGGACTTCTTTTGTTTCCGGAGCTGGTTGGATAACTGCTACTCTTTCCTCTATAAGATGCGTTTCCTGTTTTTTATCAGTATTTTCTAGTTTTGTCGGACTATCCGTTGCATTTACTACTAGAGGAGTTTCGTTTTTCACAACTGGACTTCCTTCATTGGCAGAAATTCCTGTCGGTGCTAAAAAAGCAAAACCAACTGCAACAGATACAACTCCGATACTTAATTTTTTTATGCCAAAACGCATTATTCGTTGACCGATTTTCATTCTTTTCTAACTTTCTTTTATTTTCCCCTATTTACCAATAATTGATAAATAAGCATGTGATAAATTTTTACTAAAGATATAGTAGTTGATTGGATTTTTGTTCATCTTTTAATCACAACAAACCCAATCTTCTCTACTGAAGACGATGAGAACTCCCCCTTTCTAGTCTAATACCATCACCAATTTTTTTACAATTCAGCAAGAATCGCTTTCAGCAAGCCTTTAAAGTCGCCTTTAACACGTTCAGTCACTTCTACAACTTCTTCGTGGTTGAGTTCTTCTTGGAAACCTGCAGCATGGTTAGTAATACATGAAATACCGAGAACTTTCAAACCTGAGTGAGCTGCCACAATAACTTCAGGAACAGTCGACATACCAACTGCATCTGCTCCAAGTGTCTTATAGGCACGAATCTCTGCTGGTGTTTCATAAGTTGGACCAGTTACACCGATATAGACACCTTCATCAAGCTTGATACCAAGTTTTTTAGCAACTTCATGTGCAGTAGCACGGTATTCTGGTGTGTAGGCCTTAGACATATCTGGGAAACGAGGACCAAAGTCATCCAAGTTTTCACCCATCAATGGGTTTTGACCTGTCATGTTGATATGGTCTGAGATAGCCATCAAAGTACCAGGCCCATATCCAATACCACCAGCAGCATTGGTTACAATGACACCTTCACATCCAAGAACTTTCATGACACGAACTGGGAAAGTCACAACTTCCAGAGGATTTCCTTCGTAGAAATGGAAACGCCCTTGAAGAGCTAAAACCTTGCGACCTGCAAGTTCACCATATACTAATTTACCAGCGTGACCGACTACTGTTGAACGGCCCCAGTTTGGAATTTCTGCATAATCTACTACAACTGGATTTTCGATCTCTTCTGCCAATTCTCCAAGTCCTGACCCAAGGATTAGACCGAACTCAGGCGTTTGGATTCCCTTATCCTTCAGGAAAGCAGCTGTCTCATTGATTTTGTCTAAAAATGTCATTGTGTGTCTCCGTTATTATTTTTTAGCATTTGACCGATTTTGTCAAAAGTTTTAGCATTGCGAATGGTGATTTGGCGGTAGAAAGGCATCTTGAGTAAGTATTTGTGATAGGCTGTTTCGTAGTATGATTCTTCGGAGTATTTTCCCCAGAAAATCCCAAGTCTTCCAAAATAAACAACTTCATCTTTCAATTCCAAACTTTCAACTGTCTCAATGACTTGAGCCACATCCAAGCCCTCCGTGTAAAAGAGGACATCCTTTCGTGCCAAATCTTTAGTCCACCATTTAGGTAGATTTTCAAGTTCCGCTTCATAGTCTTCATGACTCAGCAACGAAAAGCTCTGAATAAATGGATAATGGATTTCAAAGAAAGACTCTAACTTTTCAACCAATTGGGCTTTGGGATCTGTCGAAGTAAAGAAAATATTGCCACTGTTGATGTAGGTTTCAACCTTTCCCAGTCCCAACTCTGTCAATTCTTGACGAAGTTGCGCCATGACAACCTTATTCTTCCCACCGACATTAATGCCCCTAACCAGTAAAGCATAGCGCGTCATCTTATACCAATTTATCTAAGAAACTTTCCCCAATCATGGCAGTTTCCACACCAAAGTTATCGGCAACAGTCGCTGAAATATCTGCAAAATGTCCTACTGGAATAACACCATTTCCTTTAAAGGCAGGACTGTAAGCCAAAAGTGGAATATATTCACGAGTGTGGTCTGTTCCTGCATAGGTTGGGTCATTTCCATGGTCCGCAGTAATCAAAAGAAGATCATTCTCTCTCATGGCTGCGATAATTTCAGGCAAGCGTTCATCAAACTCATGCAAGCAATCACGGTAGCCATGAGCATTACGACGGTGGCCGTAAAGGGCATCAAAGTCCACCAAGTTTGTGAATGAGAATCCTTTTTCAAACTCAGCAAGTCCCATGGTCTTCAATAGTGTATCAATTCCATGGCTATTTGACTTATTGTGTCCCATATCATGGTTGATACCAGCACCGTTAAAGATATCATTGATTTTACCAACAGCGTAAGTATCGATACCAGCTTCGTTCAATTTATCCAAAACAGTTGGTGCAAATGGAGATACAGCCAAGTCACGACGGTTTGCTGTACGAGTGAAGTTTCCAGGCTCACCAACATATGGACGGGCAATGATACGTCCTAAAAGGGCTGGGCGCTCAAGAGTAATTGAACGAGCGTATTCACAGATACGGTACAATTCGTCCAGAGGAATGATGTCTTCGTGGGCAGCAATTTGCAAAACAGGATCAGCTGAAGTATAGATAATCAACTCTCCAGTTTCCATCTGACGTGGTCCAAAATCATCGATAACAGCTGTACCTGAGTAAGGTTTGTTGGCTTCACGAATGACCTTACGTCCTGAAAATTCTTCTATTTTTGTCAGGATTTCTTCTGGGAATCCGTTCCAAAAAGTATCGAAAGGCTCAGTAATATTGAGTCCCATGATTTCCCAGTGTCCAGTCATAGTATCCTTACCAAGGGATACTTCTTCTAATTTGGTTGCATATCCTGTTGGATTACTTTCAGCTGGTACAGTCTTAAGAGGAGTTTCTCGAGGAATATTTCCAAGACCAATTTTAGCCATGTTTGGGACATTCAAACCAACTGCTTTTGAAATGTGTCCTAATGTGTCAGAAGCTCCATCTGGAACTCCTGCATTGACAAAGTTATTAGCATCTGGTGCAGCACCGATTCCTACAGAATCTAGTACCACCAAGTGAATACGATTAAATTTTGACATAGTGTATCTCCTTATTATTTTAGTTATCTTGCTTTTGTTGAAGTTAAAATCTGAACCCCGTCTCGTCCAGCAACGATGACCTTATCCACCATTTGGTTGAATAAGCCGTGCTCCACGACGCCAACGACATGGTCCAATTCTTGTCCGAAGGCAATTGGATCTTCGATGACATCCAAGGCAAGGTCAATGATAAAGTTCTGCATATCGGTCACAAAACGTTGGCTATCTTTTTCACGGAAACTTGGTTTGTAGCCAGCTCGTTCAAAACGACGAAAGACCTGTTCTGCGCCATACTGAACCACTTCTACTGGCAATTTAAAAGCACCCAGTTTCTCGACTAGCTTGCTTTCATCCACTACCCAAATGTATTCTTTTGAGGGTGTTGCTACAACCTTTTCCATCAGAAGGGCACCACCACCGCCTTTGATTCCGTTAAACTGGCTATCCACTTCATCCGCTCCATCAACCGTCACATCGACAACATCTACTTGGTCAATAGACTTGAGCGGGATATTAAGCCCTTCAGCCTGTTTACTAGTCACACTAGAAGTCGTTACAGCTGTAATCTGCAACCCTTCTTCCTTGATACGACGACCAATTTCTTCTACGAAATAATAGGCAGTAGACCCCGTTCCAAGTCCGACTACCATGCCATCCTTGACATACTCAGCAGCCTTGATACCTGCCATTTTCTTCAGATTTTCCACTCAAACACCTCCATTAAAGAGCTATTTCTATTATACCATGTATCCGTTTTTATTTCATGGATACACTAGAAAAACCCGAACATTTTTATGTTCACCTTGTTTTGGTAGTTAGAATCTTAGTTATGAGAACTTGTAGATAAAAACAGGTTCTAGCCAAAAGCAGCAACAGTTGATTTTTTATCATAAAGATGGTTAAATAATTAAGTACAGAAAAGGAGAAATAGGATGAACCCATTAGATTTGTTTAACCAAGTAAAAGAATTAATCGAAACAAAAGATTTCGAAGCTGCTAAAACATTCGTTGCAGAAAATCAAGAACAACTTGGAGAATACTTCTCTCAAGCTCAGCAGTTGATTTCCGGTTCAGAAGGTCTAGATGGACTCGTTAGCAAGATTAAAGGATTTTTCTAAAAATATAAGAGGCTGGCAAAACTCAATTTCAGTAGAAAATGAAATTAATTTTCCCACAATAAAACGCATAGTGTCAAATTGAACTGCACCCCAAAAGTTAGACAGAAAAAATCTAACTTTTGGGGTGCTTTTATTATGAAATTAACTTATGATGATAAAGTTCAGATCTATGAACTTAGAAAACAAGGATATAGCTTAGAGAAGCTTTCAAATAAATTTGGGATAAACAATTCTAATATTAGGTACATGATTAAATTGATTGATCGTTACGGAATAGAGTTCGTCAAAAAAGGAAAAAATCGTTACTATTCTCCTGATTTAAAACAAGAAATGATTAATAAAGTCTTACATGAAGGCTGGACTAAAGATAGAGTTTCTCTTGAATACGGCCTCCCAAGTCGTACGATACTTTTTAATTGGCTAGCATAATACAAGAAAAACGGGTATACTATTGTTGAGAAAACAAGAGGGAGAGTACCTAAAATGGGACGTAAGCCACAAAAGATACCTGAAGAGAGGACAGAATTAGAACGTCTTCAAGCAGAAAATGAGTACTTGAGAGCGGAGAATGCCATTCTAAAAAAGTTAAGAGAACTCCGATTGAAGGAGGAAAAAGAGAAAGAAGAAAGACAGAAATTGTTCAAGAATTAATGACTGAGTTTTCGTTAGATATTCTTCTAAAAGCTATTAAACTAGCTCGTTCGACCTACTACTATCACTTGAAACAGCTAGATAAACCAGATAAGGACCAAGAGCTTAAAGCTGAAATTCAATCCATCTTTATCGAACACAAGGGAAATTATGGTTATCGTCGGATTCATTTAGAATTAAGAAATCGTGGTTATCTGGTAAATCATAAAAGAGTTCAACGATTGATGGAAGTACTCAATTTACAAGCTAAAATGCGACAGAAACGAAAATATTCTTCTCATAAAGGAGATGTTGGTAAGAAGGCAGAGAATCTCATTCAACGTCAATTTGAAGGCTCTAAAACAATGGAAAAGTGCTACACAGATGTGACAGAATTTGCCATTCCAGCAAGTACTCAAAAGCTTTACTTATCACCAGTTTTAGATGGTTTCAACAGCGAAATTATTGCTTTTAATCTTTCTTGTTCTCCTAATTTAGAACAAGTAAAAACGATGTTGGAACAGTCCTTCACAGAGAAACACTACGAGAATACAATTCTCCATAGTGACCAAGGTTGGCAATATCAACACGATTCTTATCATCGGTTTCTAGAGAGTAAGGGAATTCAAGCATCCATGTCACGTAAAGGTAACAGCCCAGACAACGGTATGATGGAGTCCTTCTTTTGGCATTTTAAAATCCGAAATGTTTTATGGTTATGAGAAGTCATTTCAGTCGCTTAAGCAATTGGAACAAGCTATTGTAGACTATATTGATTACTACAACAATAAACGAATTAAGGTAAAACTAAAAGGACTTAGCCCTGTACAATACAGAACTAAATCCTTCGGATAAATTAATTGTCTAACTTTTGGGGGTCAGTACAAATTTTTTCTGATACTATGCGTTTTTTAATTAACTATGTTCGGTGATAAATTTATAGGCTTCTTGACCAGCGATAGCTCCATCTCCAACTGCTGTTGTTACTTGGCGGAGGTCTTTCAAGCGAACATCTCCAACCGCAAAGATACCGTCAACTGCAGTTTTCATGTGATTATCTGTCACAATCCAACCAGCCTGATCTTGGATATTCAATTCTTTAACAAAATCGCTAAGAGGGTCCAATCCAACATAGATAAAGACGCCACCGAAGGCTTGTTCTGTCACTTGACCTGTTTTCACATTTTCAAATACGACAGATTCTACTCTGTTTTCACCCTTGATTTCCTTGACTACAGAATCCCAGATAAAGCTGACTTTCTCATTCGCAAAGGCGCGATCTTGTAAAACCTTTTGAGCACGAAGTTGGTCACGGCGGTGAACAATGGTAACAGTCTTAGCAAAGCGAGTCAAGAAGAGGGCTTCTTCAACAGCTGAATCTCCGCCACCAACTACCAACAAATCTTGGTCACGGAAGAAAGCACCATCACACACAGCACAGTAAGAAACACCACGACTGTTCAGTTCTTCTTCTCCAGGTACTCCCAAAGGACGGTGTTTAGAACCAGTTGCTACGATAACTGTACGTGTTTCATATGTTTGGTCATCAGTAATCACTTTCTTAAAATCACCATGGTCTTCTACATTTTCAACATAGCCATAAATGTGCTCAACACCAAGATTTTCAAGCGGTTCAAACATCTTTTCTGCCAATTCTGGCCCACTAATATTAGCGTATCCTGGGTAATTTTCAATATCAGATGTATTATTCATCTGACCACCTGGCAGACCACCTTCAATCAAGGCTACTTTCAGATTGCTTCGAGCAGCATACAAGGCTGCAGTCATCCCTGCAGGTCCAGCACCGATAATAATAGTATCGTACATATAGTTTCCTTCTTTCTTGTTGTAACTATCTTTATTCTAACTCTTTCTTGTCAATCATGCAAGGATTATGCTTTGAAAACAAGAATTAAACTCATAACCGCAAAGGATAATACTGGAACAACCAAGACTCCAATCATAATCATATCATAGAGATGGGCTTGGCGAGCCTTGGGTGTCTTATCAACTCCCGACATGGCTCTTAGTCCAATCCAAATTCCTAAAAAAATCAGGACAAGGATGGTGGTCAAGATCAAACTCTCGAAATATAAAGAAAATAGTTGCAGTAGCATGATTTCTCTCATTTCTATCTTTTTTAAAGAGTAAACTCAGCTAGTCCAGCTAACTGAGTTTTTCTTTATCTATTATATCAAATATAAGTCCGTTTGTAACTAGCGAAGAATTCTTTTGTCCGCTCTTCTTTGGGATGATGGATAATCTCATCCGGTGTTCCAGACTCAATGATTCTCCCCTTATCTAGGAAGAGAATCTTATCAGCCACTTGGGCTACGAAGGACATGTCATGACTGACCAAAATCATGGTTTGACCTGACTTAGCAGCATCTGCAATAGACTTCTCTACTTCACCGACCAATTCTGGGTCAAGGGCTGAAGTTGGTTCGTCTAAGAGCAAGACATCTGGTTTCATAGCAAGCGCACGCGCTAGGGCAACCCGTTGCTTTTGTCCACCTGATAAATGACGAGGGTAATGGTTTTCACGGTCCGAAAGCCCAACCTTAGCCAACTCTTCCTTGGCAATCTTAGTCGCTTCTTGATAAGACAATTTCTTGACAACAACCAAGCCTTCTTTCACATTATCAAGTGCTGTGCGGCGTTCAAACAAATTAAACTGTTGGAAAACCATAGACAACTTACGGCGTAGAGCAAGGATTTCTTCTTGAGTGATTTTAGAAAAATCAACTGAAAAATCATCAATCTGAATCGAGCCACTGTCAGGTGTTTCAAGATAATTGAGACTGCGAAGGAAGGTTGATTTTCCAGCTCCTGAAGAACCAATCAAGGCTACGACTTCTCCTTTTTGGATATCCAAGTCCAGATGATCCAAGACAGTCTGTCCTGAAAAGGATTTGCTTAAATTCGAAATCTTAATCATTAACGAAGGTCTCCTTTCACATCTGTCTGCACTGTATCAGGTGCAGAAATAGCCATTTTTCTCTCGATGAAACGACCGAGGCTTTCAATTCCGATATTGACTACCCAATAAACAAGGGCAACGGAGATGAAGCGTTCAAAGTAACGATAATCAGCTCCACCCAGAATCTGAGCTTGGGCAAAGACTTCTACAACACCCGCACTGAAGGCTAGGGAAGTTCCCTTGGTCAAGCCGATTAGGGAATTGATTAAGGTTGGAGTCGCCACAACTGCTGCATTTGGAATAATCACTCGACGATAAACTTGTGCTCGGGTCATCCCCAGACTGCGTGCTGCCTCAATCTCACCAGGATTAACTGAGAGAATCGCTGCACGAATGGTTTCACTGGCATAAGCTGCCTCATTAAAGGCAAAGGCGACAATTGCAAAAGCAGCGGCTGGAATCGCATTGATATTGAAACCAGTTCCCCATTGCTGATTGAGAGCTTTCAAAGCCAAAGGAATTCCGTAGTAGGTCAACATCAGTTGCACTAAAATCGGTGTCCCTTTTAAGAAACTAACAAAGAAGGCCTGCAAGGGATATAAAATTTTGACACGATTGATCTTCACAATAGCAAAAAGAAGTGCCAAAACCAAGCCAAAAAGAGCACCACCAATGGTCAACATAATCGTTGTTGGAAGTTGTTGAACAATTCTTGGAATTCCATCAAAGACCGAACGCAAGCTAAACAGCTTGCCATCCGGAATCAATTGCATCAAGTTTTGGTACCAATCTGATGCTAAAATCGTTGTAACATTCATAAAAACATCCTCTCCTGATAATGATTCATTCTACCATACTTCTGCCGTCAATGAAATTATTTGCTACGGTCAGGTATAGACTTTGTCTACCTACTAGTTTATCATACTTTGAAACAGGGAGGTTATATATTTTATCTATCAAAGAGATAGATAAAAACTATTTCAATCCCAATTCTTCATAAGGTTTTCGATAACCGATTTGCTTAACAGTTCCATTTTCTACTAAAATGGGTCGTTTTAACAACATACCGTCACTTGCTAGCAACTCAGCCGCTTCTTGGTTTGACAGACTTCCTACCTTAGCTTTCAGCCCTAATTCACGGTATTTGATTCCACTGGTGTTGAAAAATTGCTTCAACTCGAACCCTGAGGTTTCTAACCAGTTTAAAATGACTTCTTGGCTAGGTGTTTCTTCGACGATATGGACGGCTTTATAGTCCACACCGAGTTGGTTTAATTCTTGTTTTGCTTTTTTACAAGTTGAACATTTTGGGTATTCGATAAATTCTAACATGTCTTTCACTTTCTATTTTATATCTTTAAAATCTGCGCCTTCATGCTCCAAGAGCCAAGCTTTCTTTTCCACTCCTGCAGCATACCCTGTCAGACACTTGCCTGCTCCTAGCACACGATGACAAGGTACTAGGATAGACCAAGGATTGCGCCCCACTGCTCCACCAATTGCTTGAGCAGAAGCCACTTGCAGGTCTTGGGCTATTTGTCCATAGGTCACTGTCTGACCATAAGGAATTCCCTGTAAATAGGACCAAACTCGCTTTTCAAAATCCGTTCCGATTGGAGCCAAGGGCAAGTTGGATAAATCCCGAGACTTGCCTTTAAAGTAAGCATCTAAGCAAGTAATAACTGGGTCTAAAATGGGGTGACTAACAACTTCTTCTATTGTTTCATCTCCTATCCCCCTCTCAAAATACTTCTGCTCCTGAACCCAAATTCCATACAAATAATGGTCATCAGCTACCAGTGATAGAATACCAATTGGCGAAGAGTAGAACATTTTTGCGTACTTCTTTTGCATTATTTCTTCAATTTTTGATAGGCCAAGCGTTCACCATCAACTGGAACTTTTCCGACCTGTTTAAATCCGAGTTTTTCAAAGATATGCTGCATGGCCTTGTTTGCAACATGCGTATCTGAGCGAAAATCTAGATAATCAAAACCTTCAATCAAGCCCTCCAAGAAGGTTTGAGCAACTCCTTGTCCCTGGACATCTGCAGCCACAGCAATACGGTGAAAGACTAGGTACTCTGACTCTCCAGCTTGCCATTTTCCTTCATAAATGGCTTCATAGGCTGCCTCTGGACTCTTGGTCACAGCTGCATAAGCTAGTAGTTCTCCCTCTTCCAAGGCTACATAGGCTCGACCTGAGATAATATCCTCAATAATAATATCAGCATTTGGATAGCCATTTTGCCACTGGTCACTACCAGCATCCGCTAAACATTTTTTAGCATCTTCCATCACCTGCATGATGGCATCTACTTCATTTGGAAAAGCTAAACGAATCTCCATCTTTTCTCCTCATTTCTGACTAGTTTCTCCCATAATAGCATAATTTAAGTCTTTCTACAAGCAGTTAAAACTTGACTTTCTGTTTTTGTTATTTTATAATCTAGTTATCAAAACTAGATAAAAAGGAGTTGCAAATGAAAACTACCTTTTCCTACCCAAAATGGGCAGAAATTCCAAACATTGACCTCTATCTGGACCAGGTTTTACTCTATGTCAATCAGGTCTGCGCCCCTATCTCTCTTGATAAAGACAAGGGCCTGACAGCATCTATGGTCAATAATTATGTGAAACATGGTTACCTGACAAAACCTGATAAGAAAAAATACCAACGCCAACAGATTGCCCGTTTGATTGCTATCACAACCCTCAAGTCGGTATTCTCTATTCAAGAAATAGCTCAGACACTTAATACTCTCCAAACTCAAGCAAGTTCAGACCAACTCTACGATGCTTTTGTGGACTACATGAACCAAGGAATTGACCCAGCTAACCCCATTATCCAAACCAGCTGCCAAACCGTTAAACTCTATCATCAAACCCTAGCCTTAATCCATCATACTCAAGAGGAGGTAATCCAATGAACACTAGTCTTAAACTTAGCAAACAACTCAGTTTCGGAGAGGAGATTGCTAATAGTGTGACCCATGCTGTGGGTGCAGTCATCATGCTCATCTTACTCCCCATTTCATCCATCTATAGTTATGAGGCACACGGATTTTTATCATCTATAGGCGTTTCCATTTTCGTTATTAGTCTCTTTCTCATGTTTCTATCATCCACCATTTATCACTCTATGGCCTATGGTTCGACCCATAAATATGTCTTGAGAATTATTGATCATTCTATGATTTATGTTGCTATTGCAGGCTCATACACGCCCGTCGTCTTGACCTTAATGAATAACTGGTTTGGCTATCTAATTATTGCCATCCAATGGGGAACAACCATCTTTGGTATTCTCTATAAAATCTTTGCTAAAAAAGTCAATGAGAAATTTAGCCTTGCTCTTTACCTGATTATGGGCTGGTTGGTTCTAGCTATCATTCCTGCCATTATCAGTCAAACGACACCAATTTTCTGGAGTCTCATGGTAACTGGTGGACTCTCTTATACAGTTGGGGCTGGATTTTATGCCAAGAAAAAACCTTATTTCCACATGATTTGGCATCTCTTTATCCTAGCTGCGTCCTCACTCCAATACATCGCCATTGTTTATTTCATGTAAAAATAGGTTAGGACAAAAAATCCTAACCTCATTTTTTTATTCTCTATGATGTTTTATACTCAATCAAAATCCAAAAATCACTCCAGTCCATTTTATAGTACCTACTAGCGTGCCGTCAATTATGGGATACTGTTTCCCTACTAATACGTAAATCAGAATAGTTATACTAATTCAAACCACGTCAGCGTCGCATTACCGTATGTATGGTTACTGACTTCGTCAGTTCTATCCACAACCTCAAAACAGTGTTTTGAGCAGCTTGCGGCTAGCTTCCTAGTTTGCTTTTCGATTTTCATTGAGTATTAAATCATAATCATTCGTTAATGAACCGTACCTAACGAATCAAGACAGACAAATGGTCACATAACAAAAAAAACGTTTTGCAACGTTTTTTTGACTGTGATTTCTTTAAATGTATTTTTTCCTAAGGTAAATTATTCCCTGCTGCAAGATAAATTTCATACCATTCTTTTCTTGTTAAGCTAAAGTTTGCTGCTTGGCTAACTTCTCTCAAGTGCTTAGGATTTGTTGTACCTACGACTGCCTGCATTTTTGCTGGATAACGCAATATCCAAGAAATGGCAATAGTTGAAGAGGTTACTCCATATTTAATAGCTAAACGATCAAGTACTTGATTTAAAGCTTGAAATTTCTCATTTCCAACAAAATTCCCTTTAAAATACCCGAATTGTAAGACAGACCATGCTTGAATGACCACATCGTGTAATTTGCAATATTCAAAAATGCTGCCATCTCGCATAGCTGCTTGACTATCTTCCATATTAACATGAAAACCTGATTCGAATCCTGGAGTAAAAGCCACACTCAATTGTAGCTGATTAACAGCTAACGGCTGCTTGACATCTTTTTTAAGCAACTCCATCATCATAGGATTTTGATTAGAAACTCCAAAATTTCGGACCTTACCTTGTTTATAAAGAAGATCAAAGGCTTCTGCTACTTGGTTAGATTCCATCAAAGCATCTGGTCGATGAAGGAGCAAGCTATCTAGATGATCAATCTTCAATCTTTCTAAAATCCCATCAACTGATTGTAATATATACTCTTTTGAAAAATCAAAATAGGTAAATTCTTCAATGCGAATTCCACATTTTGACTGAATCCACATCTTTTCTCTTAAATCTGGACGATTTTTTAGGACAAGACCTAACAGTTCTTCACAACGACCACGACCATAAATATCAGCCAAGTCAAAAGCATTGATTCCAACAGACAGTGCTGTTTCTACAAGCTCTTCAACTTCTCTAACAGACTTATCTTCTATTCTCATCATTCCGAGAACAATTTCTGATAATTCTTTGTCATCTTGACCAAGAGTTATGTATCTCATCAAATTTTTCTCCTTTGATTCTACATTCTTCAATTAATTATAACAAAAAACCGCTTTGCAACGGCTTTTTGACTATATTTCACTACATTTTATCTTCTTAAACCCACGGAACAAGAGAAAAATGCCAATAAAAAGAACAGCTAAAGGAATAATCTTTGTAAGAAAAACATTTGAAATTCCCATCCACTCATAGTAACGAAGCAGAGAACCTACCACAAGATGGGCAATAATCATACTAACAAAGGGACGAAAAATCGGTTCTTTCCAATTCCAAATACTGATGACTAGGGAAATCGTAAAGACAGACAAACTATCCCAGGGAGCAGGAAGATAAAATGCTCCTTCTTGTACAAAACTTCCTATTCCTACATATCCCAGAACAACTAGCAGAACAAGAATCCCAACGACAATATAGGTGCCAATTTTCATTTTAAGAGAATCTTGGACTAAGCCCCAACGTAAGATTGTGGCCACAAGAGCAAATCCAATCAGAAAAAGAAGAAGTTGCCCTAAAAAAGTAAGCAAATTGACTGTTAAGAGAGGACCTTTAGAAAAATCACCCAGTAGATGATAGTAACGCAATATCGCTAGGACAAAAATTGGCGTCAAAAGGGATTCCTTGATAGAACTGCGTGGTGCTTCCTTGAGAATCTCTTTCATTATTTTTTTAGGATTCTTACCTAAATAATCCTCTGCACTCATGCCATCTCGTTCTGCTTCTGAGAAATCTAACATCATCAAATAAATCTGCTCTCTGAGATAGTCTTCATCATAGAGAAATCCAGCAAGATTAAAACTATCCCACAGCTCCTCAAAATACTGCTGATTCTCCTCAGAAAACTCATGCAACAAATTGTTCGTTTCTTCATAATACTTCATTTTCTTCATGGTTTAACCCCCATTCTTAATCCCTTCAACTTTTTGACTCAAATCGTCCCATTGTTGCCAAAAGACTGAGACACGCTCTTCTCCTTCTTTAGTTAACGAAAAATACTTCCGATCTGGACCATCTGGCGACGGACGCATGTCGCCTCTTATCCATTGATTTTTTTCTAACTTTTGCAACAAAGGATAAATAGTTCCTGGAACGATAGTATCAAATCCAGCCTCTCGCAAAGTCTGAACCAACTCATAACCATATCGCTCTTTTTGACCAATCATATTCAAGACACAACCTTCAAGAACACCTTTTAATAGCTGAGTTTCCTTCATATCTTCCCCCTTCTATCTATTTTGTAATACCTACTAGTAGCTTCACCTATAGTATACTACTTTCACACTAGTTTGTAAAGCATAATAGTTAATACTCTTCGAAAATCTCTTAAAACCACGCCAGCGTCGCCTTACCGTAGATATATGTAACTAACTTCGTCAGTTCTATCCACAACCTCAAAATCATGTTTTGATCTGACTTCGTCAGTTCTATCTACAACCTTAAAGCAGTGTCTTGAGCAACTTGCGGCTAGTTTCTTAGTTTGCTCTTTGATTTTCATTGAGTGTAAATAAAAAACAGAACTAGCATGAACTAGTCCTGTCTATTGTTACCCAATCACACTTCCATTCGGTACAGCTGGATCAACTGTGAGAAGGGTTAATTTTCCATCATGTTCAGCTGATAGGATCATACCTTGGCTGACATATTTCTTCATCATTTTACGTGGTTTGAGATTGGCAACGATTTGGACTTTCTTGCCGACCAATTCTTGTTCGTTTGGATAGTATTTTGCAATTCCTGAGAGGATTTGACGATCTTGACCATCACCAGCATCCAAGCGGAATTGAAGCAACTTATCTGAACCTTCTACTTTAGACACTTCTTTGACTTCTGCGACACGGATTTCGACCTTGTCAAAATCTTCAAACTTGATTTCTTCCTTGTTTAGTTTGAGTTCAACTTCATCTGGATTCCATTCTTTCTCGACTGCTGGTTTGTTGCCTTCCATTTGTTCCTTGATATAGGCGATTTCTTCTTCCATATCCAGACGTGGGAAGATTGGAGTTCCCTTAGCAACTACAGTTACACCTGCAGGGAAATCAACCAAGCTCAAGTTTTCAAGGCTCGCTACTTCTTCCAAGCCAAGTTGATTTAAGACTGCACGACTGGTTTCCATCATAAACGGCTCAATCAAGTGAGCTACAACACGAAGGCTAGCTGCCAAGTGGCTCATAACACTTGCTAATTGGTCGCGAAGAGCTTCATCCTTGGCCAAGACCCATGGTGCGGTCTCATCGATGTATTTATTGGTACGAGAGATAAGGGTCCAGACTGCTTCAAGTGCACGTGGGTAGTCAACTGCTTCCATGTAGGTGTGGTAGTCAGCGATTGATTGTTCTGCGACGTCAGCAAGAGCATGGTCAAACTCTGTTACACCTTCTACATAGGCAGGGACTTGCCCGTCAAAGTATTTATTAATCATAGAAACCGTACGGTTAAGGAGGTTTCCAAGGTCATTGGCCAATTCATAGTTGATACGGCCTACATAGTCTTCTGGAGTGAAGGTTCCGTCTGAACCAACTGGAAGGCTACGCATGAGATAGTAACGAAGCGGATCTAGTCCATAACGCTCTACCAACATTTCAGGGTAAACGACATTTCCTTTAGACTTAGACATTTTGCCGTCTTTCATGACAAACCAACCATGGGCAATCAGACGATCTGGCAATTTGATATCGAGCATCATAAGAAGGATTGGCCAGTAGATTGAGTGGAATCGAAGGATGTCTTTTCCTACCATGTGGAAGACTGTTCCATTCCAGAACTTGTCAAAGTTACCATGTTCATCTTGACCGTAGCCAAGAGCTGTCGCATAGTTAAGAAGGGCATCAATCCAAACGTAGACAACGTGTTTAGGATTAGATGGCACTGGCACACCCCATGTAAAGGTTGTACGAGAAACCGCCAAATCCTCTAAACCTGGCTCGATAAAGTTGCGAAGCATTTCATTCAGACGACCATCTGGAGTGATAAATTCAGGATGAGCTTTGAAAAATTCTACTAGACGGTCTTGGTACTTGCTAAGACGAAGGAAATAAGACTCTTCAGATACCCATTCCACTTCGTGACCTGATGGAGCGATACCACCAGTTACATTTCCAGCTTCGTCACGGAAAACTTCTGCAAGCTGGCTTTCTGTAAAGAATTCCTCATCTGAAACTGAATACCAACCAGAATATTCACCCAAATAGATGTCATCTTGAGCCAGCAAGCGTTCAAAGACTTGTGCGACAACTTTTTCATGGTAGTCATCAGTCGTACGGATAAATTTATCGTATGAGATATCGAGTAATTGCCAGAGTTCTTTGACTCCAACTGCCATTCCATCAACATAAGCTTGAGGTGTGATGCCAGCTTCTTCTGCTTTCTGCTGGATTTTCTGACCATGCTCATCAAGACCTGTCAAATAAAAGACATCGTAGCCCATCAGGCGTTTATAACGTGCTAGGACATCACAGGCGATTGTTGTGTAGGCAGATCCGATATGAAGTTTACCAGATGGATAGTAAATCGGCGTTGTAATATAAAAATTCTTTTCAGACATAATTTTTCCTTTCCAGGCAAATGAAACCTGTTTTTCTAACACTTCATTATATCACATTTTTAAGAATTTTCGATAGGGAAATCCATACAAAAACAAGAGGCTCTATAATATTTGTAGTGGGTAACCCCCTATGGATATTATGGAGCCTTTTTTGTGTAGAAAAAAAGTCCCATATGACCTATAATGAAAAGCGATCAAACAACTCATTAGAAAGAATCATATGGAACAATTACATTTTATCACAAAACTACTCGATATC